>NZ_JAYGIC010000128.1:0-26648 GCF_034931105.1 Synechococcus sp. CCY9201
CCACCGGCCCAGGCGAGATGGTTCTCCTTGAGCATGGCGGCATCATCAAGGCCGAGGCGGTGGTTCAGACCGCCACCGCAGCGCACGGCGTACTTCTCCAGCAGCCGCA
The DNA here is from genome assembly GCF_034931105.1 of Synechococcus sp. CCY9201. NCBI lineage: Bacteria > Bacillati > Cyanobacteriota > Cyanophyceae > Synechococcales > Synechococcaceae > Synechococcus > Synechococcus sp. CCY9201. The sequence continues at coordinate 110 of NZ_JAYGIC010000128.1, forward strand.
GGCCAGGCGTGGTCTTGCGGGTGTCGGCCAGGCGCACGCCTGTGCCCGCCAGCGTCGCCACCAGGGCGGCGGTGGCGGTGGCGATGCCGGAAAGTCGCATCGCCAGGTTCAAGGCGGTGCGCTCCCCGGCCACCAGGGCTTCAGCCGCCCCCTCCAGTTCCAGCAGCTGCTGACCCGCCTGCACCGCCTCCCCCTCTTCCACCAGACGCCGCACCCGCACCTGGGGATCGAGCAGGCCGAACAGGGCCTCCGCCAGCACGGCTCCGCAGAGCACCCCAGGCTGTTTGGCGATCCAGTGGGCATGCCCCTGGCGCCCCCGCAGTGCTGGAGCGGTGAGATCACCGCGGCCGATGTCCTCCGCCAGCCAGGCGCGCAGCTGGGCCTCGAGCTCCGGCGTGACAGGCAGGTGCGGCATGGCGCAGGCGGTGAGGCGGCATCGACAAAGCCTGCCTGAGCCGATCACCCCAGGGCACGATCACCGCCGCCTCACTTGCCGATGCAGAAGCGCGCAAACACCCGATCGAGCACCGCTTCGCTCACCTCCTCACCGGTGATCTCACCGAGGGCCCGCACCGCCGCCCGCAGATCGATGGTCCAGAAATCCCATGGCAGCTGCTGACCCGCCGCCTCGAGGCTGCGCTCCAGGCTGGCGGCGGCCACCGCCGCCAGATCCCGCTGGCGGGCATTGAGGGCCACCTGCAGCCCCTGCGCCTCACCGGCTCCACAGCGCTGCAGCAGCAGCTGGGCCAGGGCCTCGCAGCCGTCGCCACTGAGGGCACTGATCGCCACATCGGCGGGCGCCGTCGTGGGCAAATTCCCAGGAGGGATCGCACCGGCGTTCACGCCGGCCGCATCGGCCTTGTTGCCCACCACCAGCAGCGGCACCGCCTCGGGCACCTGCTCCAGCAACTCCTGATCAGCGGCGGTCCAGCCGGCCTCAAGGTCGAACAGCAGCAGCACCCCATCCGCCGCGGCCAGGGCGGCGCGGCTGCGGGCGATGCCGAGCTGCTCGACCCGGTCGTGGGTGGGGCGGATGCCGGCGGTATCGAGCAGGGTGAGGGGCACGCCGCCGAGCACCAGCTCGCTTTCGAGCAGATCGCGGGTGGTGCCCGGCAGATCGGTCACGATCGCCCGCTCCCGCTGGCTGAGCCGGTTGAGCAGGCTGGATTTCCCCACATTGGGGCAGCCCACGATCGCCACCCGCAGGCCCTCCCGCAGCAGCTCCCCCTGGCGCGCCTCCCGCACCAGGGCCTGCAGCTGCTCGTCCACCCCCGCCAGGGCGGCGACCACGGCGGCGGCATCCAGCGGTGGCAGATCCTCCTCGAAGTCCACCCGGGCCTCCAGCTCGGCCAGCTGATCGAGCAGCTGCTCACGCAGCCCTGCGATGCGGGACTGCAGTCCCCCGTCCAGGCCGGCCATGGCCAGCTGGGCGGCCCGGCGACTGCGGGCGGTGATCATCTCGCTCACAGCCTCGGCGCGGGTGAGATCGAGCCGACCGTTGAGGAAGGCCCGCTGGCTGAATTCCCCTGGCAAGGCACGCCGAGCCCCGGCCGCCAGCACCAGCTCCAGCACCCGCTGCACCGCCATCAGGCCCCCGTGGCAATGAAGTTCCACCACGGTTTCGCGGGTGAAGCTGCGCGGAGCGCGCATCAGCAGCAGCAGGGCCTCGTCGACGCGCTCCCCACTGGCCGGGTCGACCACGTGGCCGTAGAGCACCCGATGGCTGTCCCAGGTCTGCTGGCCAGGCGCCCGGAACAGCGACCGGCCGATCGGCTCCGCCTCGGGTCCGGACATTCTTACGATCGCAACGCTGCCCTGACCCGCCGCGATCGCGGTCGCCACCGCCGCGATGGTGTCGTCGCCATGACCCTGACTGCCGTTCCCCTGCCCGCCGTCCACCTGTTCATGGCGCCGCACTTCTCCCAGTTTCGACCGCACGGATCCCTGGTGCGACTGATCCAGCGTGCCGGCGTCTGGCTCTGGCACCAGGAGGGCAGCCCAGGACAACGCGCCCGCGGCCTGGCGGCCGGGGTGTTCTGCGGCTGCTTCCCGTTCTTTGGTGTGCAGACCCTGCTGGGGATTGCTCTGGCCAGCGTGATGCGCGGCAACCACCTGCTGGCCGCAGCCGGCACCTGGATCAGCAACCCCTTCACCTATGTGCCGCTCTATTGGATCAACTACAGAATCGGCTCACTTCTGCTTGGACCCGGCAAGGGATGGCCGGGGCTGGAGGTGATGCGAAGCGAAGCCATCTGGCAGCTGGGCTGGTCGTTCGTCAACCGGATGTTGCTGGGCTCGCTGCTGATGGGCCTGGTGGCGGCCACTCTCTGCGGCTGGACCTATTGGCGCTGGCTGCAGCGCCATGGCAACGCCCCGGCAAACCTGAACGACCTCACAAGTTCGTGAGGCCGGGGAACACCATCAGATCGATGTGGCCGCCATTGGGATGGCGCCATTCGCGGAATTCAGCGGCCAGGGCCCGCTGTTCCTGGGGCAACGACTGAGCCTGCAGATCCTGGAGGCGCTGATGCACCAGATCAAGGGTGTTATCGATCAGCTGGGCAGCCTGTTCGGAGGTCATGTTGCACACTGCGGAGGGGCCAATACCCCGTTGGTGGTGCGTTTGTAGAGAAACCAACCCAATGCAGCTGTAGCGCCAGACACCCGGCCCCAATGCTGTGGGGGGATGCTCACCAGCAAGACGCAGCAGAGATCAGTCGGGAGACAACTGCGTGCCGTCCAGCCAGGAGTGGAACGGCTGCCAGTCGTCGTGTTGATCGATCGCCTCCCAGATCTGCTCGATCACCGGACGGATCGGCGTTACCGGCAGGTTCCAGCGCTGCAGCCGGGCCGCCACAGTGTCGCCATCGCCCATGCCGGCCTCACCTGCGCTGGCAGCATCCGAGCCGGCAGAGTCAGCGCCGTGGCTCCAGCTCCACCAGGCCTCCCGCCAGGCGAGCCATTCAGACCGCGGCGGCTCGGCAGCCTCCGGCACGAAGGGAATCAGATCCTCAGGCCCCGCCGGCAAGCCATGGGTGCCCACATGGGCGGCCAGAGCGGCGAAGAAGCTGCCGTAGCCCACTGGCCAGGCCGCCAGCAACTGCAAGGTGGAGAGCACCGGATCGGGCAGCTCTGCCCTTGCGGTCGCCAGGCCGAGCAGGCGCAGCAGGCCGTGGCGGTCGTGGGCGTCGTAGGTGGGGGCAAAGCGCTCCAGCCGGGCCTCGAGTTCGGCTCGCGGCAGCAGCATGGCCAGGGGCTCCTGCAGCAGGCGCAGGTTGTGATGGCAGATCAGTGGCTGCTGGCCATAGGCGTACAGACCGCTGTGGTCGAAATAGGCGGCGGTGAAGCCGGGATCCCAGCGGTCGAGAAAAGCGAAGGGGCCGTAGTCGAAGCTCTCACCGGCTAGAGACATGTTGTCGGTGTTGAGCACGCCGTGGGTGAAGCCGGCGGCCATCCATTCGGCAGCGAGCCGCGCCATCCGTTCCACCAGCTCGCCATAGAACGCCAGCAGCTGGGGTTCGGTGTTGTTCGCAGCGGCATCCGCAGCGGCACCGGGCCGGCAATCGACCGGATGGGCAGCGGCGATGGAGGGGTAATAGACGGCCACCACATGGCGCAGCAACCGCTCCAGCAGATCGGGCGGCGCCGATGCAGCAATCGCTCGCAGGTGCCGAAGCGGAGGTGGGTGCGCGCCATCCGCTGCCTTTTGTGCCGAGGTCCTGCAGCTGGCCGTGGCGATCGCGCAGCTGGCCGTAGAGAAAGCCGCGGCCATCGCCGAGGAAGGGGTTGTAAGTGCCGAACTGGTAGCAGTGGTAGCGCAGGGCCAGCAACGGCTGCCGGGCCTCGAAGCCTCCGTAGGCCGCCTCAAGATCCGCATCAGCCACAGCACTGGGATCAAGGCCCAGCTGCTCGAGCAGGGCATCGTTGCGGAAGCGCAGTGTCGTGCGGGGGAAACGGGCCGCCTCCGCCACATCCCAGTACTCAGGGCCGAGCCCCTCGATGGAGGGCTCGAAGGGCAGGCTCAGCAGGGGATTGCCCTGGCCGGCCGGAGCTGAATCGGGCCGTTCAGCCAATGCCGGTGCGGCAGATGTCAAGCACATCGGCCATGGAGCGGATCTGATCCATGGTGGTGCGTAACTGGCTGGCGCTCATCAGTTCAACCCGCAGATCAATGCGGGCCGGCTTGTCGTAGGCGGTGCGCACCCGGGCGTCGCTGACGTTGATGCGGTGATCCGAGAGGCGGGTGAGGATGTCCTTGAGCACGCCCACCCGATCCAGCACCTCGATGCGCAGCTGCACGGGATAGCGGCGCTTGCCCTGATCGATGGCTGGGTTCCAGCGCACCGGCAGCCGCCGCTCCAGGGGCACCTGGGCCACGTTGGAACAGTCCTGCCGGTGAATGGTGATGCCGTGGTTGCCCAGGGCCACACTGCCCAGGATCGGCTCGCCAGGCAGTGGACTGCAGCAGCCTCCCAGCCGGTATTCCAGACCCTCCACCCCGAGGATCGGACTGCCGGCGCCGCTGCCTGGCGCCAGGGGGACAGCGGTTGCCTGCGCCCCGACCCCGGCAGCGACCTGCTCATTGCTGAGCACCGGGGCCGCCGCTTCGGTCGCGAGCCGGATCTCCTCCCGCAGCCGGTTGAGCACCTGGTGCATGGTGACCCCACCAAAGCCAAGGGCCGCCAGCAGGTCTTCGGTGCCGACCAGATTGCAGCGCCGCGCCACCCGGGCCATGGCCTCGCCATTGAGCAGGCCATCCAGTCCTTCGCGGCCCAGCTCACGCTCCAGCATGGCCGTGCCGCGCTGGATGTTGTCTTCCCGGTGGCTGCGCTTGTACCACTGACGAATGCGATTCCGTGCCGTGGGGGTGGCGACGAAATTGAGCCAGTCGAGGCTGGGGTGGGCGTTCTTGGCCGTGATCACCTGCACGAAGTCGCCATTCTGCAGCGGCGTGGCCAGCGGACAGAGGCGGTCATTGATCCGCACACCCTGGCAGTGATTGCCCACCTCCGAGTGGATGCGAAAGGCGAAATCCACCGCCGTGGATCCTTTGCGCAACCCCACGACATCACCCTTGGGCGTGAACACGAACACCTCCTCATCGAAGAGGTCTTCCTTGATTGAAGCCAGATAATCGCTGCTGTCCTCTCCCCCATCCTCCTTCTGCCAATCCACCAGCTGACGCAGCCAGTTGAAGCGTTCGGTGTCGCCTCCAGTGGAGGCCGGTGACCCCCCTTCCTTGTACTTCCAGTGGGCGGCGATTCCATACTCTGCCACCTGGTGCATGTCACTGGTGCGAATCTGCACTTCGATCGGCCGATGCCGACCGATCACCGCCGTATGCAGAGACTGATAGCCATTCGGCTTGGGCAGACCGATGTAATCCTTGAAGCGTCCAGGGATGGGGCGGAAGGTGTCATGCACCACCGCCAGGGCCCGGTAGCAGGCTTCCAGGCTGGGGCAGAGGATCCGCAGGGCTGCCACGTCGTAGATCTCGTGGAACGCCTTCTGCTGGCGTTCCATCTTGCTCCAGATGCCGTAGAGGTGCTTCGGCCTGCCGCTCACCTCGCAGTCCTGCAGACCGGCGGCGGCAAGACGATCACGCAGCAGCTGCACCGTGACCGCCAGCCGCTGCTCCCGCTCGCTGCGCTTGGTGGCTACCTGCTGCTGCACATCCCGGAAGGCCTCCGGCTCGAGCATCTTGAAGGCCAGATCCTCCAGTTCCCACTTGAACCGACCGATGCCGAGACGGTTGGCCAGGGGGGCATAGATCTCGCGGGTCTCGCGGGCGATGCGCTGCTGCTTCTCGGGCTTGAGCGCCCCGAGGGTGCGCATGTTGTGCAGCCGGTCGGCCAGTTTGACCAGCACCACGCGGATGTCGCTGGCCATGGCCAGAAACATGCGGCGCAGGTTTTCCGCCTGGGCCTGGGTGTGGTTGGTGAAGTGAATGCCGCCCAGCTTGGTGACGCCCTCCACCAGGGCCCGCACCTCAGGGCCGAAGTGGGCCTCGATCTCCTCGGGGGTGACGTCGGTGTCCTCCACCACGTCGTGCAGGAAGCCTGCAGCGATCACCCCGGCGCTGGCACCGATGTCGCGCAGCAGATCCGCGACGGCGATCGGATGAATGATGTAGGGCTCGCCGCTGGCCCGGTACTGGCCATCGTGGAGCTGGTAGGCAAAGTCAAACGCCGAGGCCAGCAAGGCCTCGGCGTCCCTGGGACAGACGTCGCCCGCACCAGGGGGGACGTGCTCGATACAGCGTTGCAACCACTCCGGCAGGGGAACGCCGTAATCGGCCGGGCTGAGAATTCGCGGCCGCGCCGCCGCGGCTTCCACGGCCTCGGTCCTGTCCAGTGCCAGCCCTCCAACCTCCGCTGCAGCCGGCCCACCGGACCGCTTCGTGCCCGCAGCTGCAGCCTCGGCTGCCGTCCCTACAGGAGACATCGGTTCGGAGGCGGCCTTGGGCATGCATCCCCGCAATCCACCCCATGGTATGCAGCCTGCGACAGGTCGTAGAGGATCCGACAGGATCAGCGAGCAAGCTGGTGGACAAACAGGCCATGGTCGACGAGCCTTCTGCCCCTGCCGCACCAGGGCCATCAGCCCAACCGGTGTTGCGGATCGCGAACCTGGTGGTGCGCTATCCCCTCAGCGACCGCCCCACCCTGGATGGCCTCGATCTGAGCCTGGCACCGGGAGACCGCCTCGCCCTGGTGGGCCCCTCCGGCTGCGGCAAGAGCACCGTGGCCCGAGCCGTGCAGCAGTTGCTGCCCCAGGGCAGTCTCTGCAGCGGCCAACTGGAGGTGGCCGGGGTGGATCCGCGGCAGCTGAAGCGCCCTGCCCTGCGGCGGCTGCGGGGTGAGGCGATCGGCCTGGTGTTCCAGGACCCGATGACCCGGCTGAACCCCCTGCTCACCATCGGCGAGCACCTCAGCGACACTCTCGAGGCGCACCGTGCCCACTGGCTCACGGGGGCACCGATGGGCGCCTCCCGGCGGCGCCGGGCCGTGCGGCAACGGGCCGAAGCGCTGCTGACCCGTGTGGGTATCGGCGTGGAGCGCTACGGCAGTTACCCCCACGAATTCAGCGGCGGCATGCGACAGCGCCTGGCCATCGCCCTTGCCCTTGCCCTGGCGCCGAAACTGGTGGTGGCTGATGAACCCACCACCAGCCTGGATGTGGCGGTGGCGTCCCAGGTGATGGCCGAACTCACCAGCCTCTGCCAGGAGGCCGGCAGCGCCCTGCTGCTGATCAGCCACGATCTGGCGATGGCGGGCCGCTGGTGTGATCGCATCGCGGTGCTCGATCAGGGGCGGCTGGTGGAGGAGGCCCCCTCCCATCAGCTGCTCACGGCACCGGCCTCTCCCCTGACCCGCCGCCTGGTGAGCAAGGCCCGCGCCCGCGAAGGTCTGCGAAGCAGCGCCCCCGTAGACGCCCCGCTGCTGCTGGAGCTGGAGGAACTGCGCAGCTGGCATCCCCTGCCATCGCTGCCCTGGCAGCAGCGCTGGCTCAAGGCTGTGGACGGGGTGAGTCTGCGCCTGCTGGAGGGCGAAACCATCGGCGTGGTGGGGGCCTCGGGCTGCGGCAAGAGCAGCCTCTGCCGGGCATTGATGGGGCTGGCCCCGGTGCGGGGTGGCGCCGTGCGCCTGCAGGGGCGGGATCTGCGCCAGCTGGGCGGCAGGGAGCTACGGCGGGCCCGCCGGCGCATCCAGATGGTGTTCCAGGATCCGCTGGCCTGCCTCAACCCCCAGATGCCGGTTGGGGAGGCGATTGCGGATCCCCTGCTGATCCATCGCCTGGCCAGCCGCAGTGCAGCCCGCCAGCGGGCCCGGGAGTTGATGGAGGCCGTGGGGCTGACGCCCGCCGAAGACTTCGAGCATCGACGCCCCCGCCAGCTCTCGGGCGGTCAGCAGCAGCGGGTGGCGATCGCTCGCGCCCTCATCCTGGAGCCGAAGGTGTTGCTCTGCGATGAGAGCGTCAGCATGCTCGATGCCGAGGTGCAGGCCGACGTGCTGGCCCTGCTGCGCCGCCTGCAGGCGGAGCTGGGCCTGGGCCTGCTGTTCGTGACCCACGATCTCAGCGTGGCCAGCGGCTTCTGCCACCGGGTGATCGTGTTGGACGGAGGACGGATCGTGGAGGAGGGGCCGGGAGCCCAGCTGCTGCGGCATCCCCAGGCGGCGATCACCCGCATCCTGGTGGACGCCTGCCCCCGGTTGCCTGCCCTGGCGGCGTGATGGGCACTCCGGAACACGAAGGGGGCGATCGATCCCTGGCCCTGCTTCAGGCCCGCGGAGATCTGTTGCGGGTGCTGCTGCGCCCCCATCCCGTGTTGGTGTGCATGTACCCGCGGCTGCTGATGCTCTCCATCCAAAGTGGGTTGCGCGCCCAGACCGTCGCCCCGGGGCTGCGCATCACCGCCTCCCTGGCAGAAGCCGACGCCTTGGTGCGAGAGGCCGATCGGCCCCAGCTGATCCTGGTCACGGAGCTGCTGGCCGATGGCCCTGGGCTGGATCTGATCCGGCTGGCGAAGGCCCAGACCCTGGCGCACCGCTGTCTGCTGGTCCTGACCCACAACCGCAGGGCGCTGGTCGAGGCCGCCATCGAGGCCGGCACGGATGTGATCGTGCTGGAAGGCAGCATCGGGCAGGGGGGCGCATTCGTCTACGGCGTCGAGCGCCTCTGCCGTGGCGAAATCTTCGTGGACCCGGCGATCCGCGCCAGTCTTGAGACAGGCGAGGAGTCCCCTGAAGCGCCCGCTCCCGATGCGGGAAGCGGGCGCTGCACCCTGTCACCCCGCGAACTCTCGATCCTGGCGCTGGTGGCGCAAGGCCTGAGCAACAAGGAAATCGGCGCCCGTCTGCATATCGCCCCCAGCACGGCCCGCGATCACGTGCGCAACATCCTGCGGCGCCTGAGCGTCACCAACCGGGCTGCCGCGGCTGTGGAGGCCTTCCGGCTTGGCTATCTGCGGTGATGCCCGGCGGTCTCCTTGCCGGGCCACGTCCTCAGATTTCCGTCATTTGAAGGATTGAGGAGTTGCCAGCGCCAGACCTACATCGGAGCCATCTCCCGTGTCTCCCATGGCCCAGCCTGACACTCCTTTCCTCAGCAGTACGCCCGGTGTGAGCGTCGCCATCTCCGGCGACGTGTGGTGGAACGGTCTCACCGCTCAGCTGACCCTCACCAACACCTCCGCGGTGGCGCTGGAGGCGTGGAGCGTGGTGTTCGACAGCCCCCACCAGCTGAGCGGCACGCCCTGGGGAGCCACGGCGGAACGGATCGACCTGGGCAACGGGCTCTGGCGCTACACCCTCACCGGCGCCGGCTGGGCCACCCGCCTGCCGGCAGGAGGAAGCGTCAGCGTGGGATTCAACGCCACCCAGGGACAGCCGATCGGCAACAGCGGCGCCCTCAACAGCTCCCTGCTGCTGGCGGCAGGCAGCGCCAGCCCGCCCGATCCCACGCCCACCCCAGACCCCATACCCTCACCCACGCAACCGGACCCGGCCCCGCGGGATGGACGGGTGTTCCAGGCCGATCCGGCCGGGGCGGATATCGAAGGCTTTGATCCCTCCCGGGACCGGCTCGACTTCGGTGACGTGTCGGTGCACAACCTGATCGTGGGCAAGACCGCCGCTGGAGACGCGACGATCATCAATCCCTGGGCCTGGACACCCGAAGACCAGGTGATCCGGGGCGTGGGCCTCGCCGACCTGAGCCCCGCCAATTTCGGCATCGTCGCCAACGAGCACCTGCGCCAGGACATCGGCGGAGCCCTCTCCTGGGAGAAGGGTGTGGGCGAGCGGGACGCGGACACCGTTTACGTGCGCTCCCATGAAACCGGCGTGCAGGAACGGGTCGAAGGCTTCGACCCCGCCACCATGAAGCTCAGCTTCCTTTACTTCGGCACCCGGGAACGGCTCACGGTGTCCGACACAGCGGAGGGTCTGCTGATCGCGGTGGAACCCACCGGCCAGAGCCTTCTGCTGGTCGGCATCCGCCGCGCCCAGCTGATCCCGGCCAACCTCGAGTTCCATAACGACCAGGTGGTGGAAGACCGGCTGGAGGATGCCTTCGGGGTGAGCGTGGATCAGGTGAGCCTGGTGAGCCGCGCCGGGCTGCTGACCCCACAGGGGCCGGCCGGCCAGGTCACCGACGGACTGCAGAGCCGCAGGGGCACAGGCCTGACACCGATCGGCGGTGATGCCTTCAACGGCAGCGCGGGTGGGCACGGTCAGGCGCACGACCACGACAGCCACGATCCCGCCGATCCCATGGACCCGATGGATCCCATGGATCCCAGCCCCCCGCAGACAGGAGGGAGCGGGACAACCACCCAACCATTCACGGTCAGCGTCGGCGGCAGCCGCTGGTGGAATGGCTTCACGGCCGAGCTGACCGTGGCCAACACCTCCGGCCAGGCCCTGCCGAGCTGGAGCTTCAGCTTCGAGACGGTGCATCGGATCTCCGGCGATCCCTGGGGAGCTGAGATTGAAGCCACTGATCTGGGTGGCGGCCTGACCCGTTACACCGTCAGCGGCCGCGACTGGGCCGCGGCGATCCCTGCCGGTGGATCCGTGACGGTGGGATTCAACGGCACCCAGGGCACACCCATTGGCAACTCCGGAACGCTGGATGCCTCGCTCCTGTTCAGCGAGGGCAGCATCCTGCCTGGCACGACGACGGAATCCGGCGAAACCCCCAACCCCACACCAGGGGGTGACGGGACTCCAGGCAGTCCTGCGGAGGACGGCTCAACCAGTGGGGTGGATGGCGGAACGACGGGCGGCGCCGATGCGGCGCAGGACTACGGCACGGCCCTTGGGCTCTCGTTTCTTTTCTATGAAGCCAACCGCTCCGGTGACCTCGATGAGGCCAGCAACCGGGTGCCCTGGCGCGGTGATTCCGGTCTGCGCGATGGTCGCGACGGCGTCTGGTTCGGTGATCGGCGTCCCGAGAACTTCCAGGCGGGTCTCAGCCTCGACCTGAGCGGTGGCTACCACGATGCCGGAGATCACGGCAAATTCGGCCTGCCCCTGGCCTCCAGTCTCTCCACTCTGGCCTGGAGCGGCATTCAGTTCAAGGAGGGCTACGCCGCTGCCGGCCAGCTTGACGAGCTCATGGATGCGGTGCGCTGGGGTACCGACTATCTGCTCAAGGCCCATGGCCGTGATGCCTCCGGTCAGACCACCTACCTGGTGGTCCAGGTGGGCGATGTAGAGGCGGACCACGCGCTCTGGAGCGCACCGGAACGCCAGACCATTGCCCGGCCAGCCATGGCGATCACCCCCGACAAGCCGGGATCCGATGTGGCCGGGGCTACGGCTGCGGCATTGGCTTCGGCCTCGGTGTTATTTCGTGAGAACGGCGAAACGGCCTATGCCGATGAACTGCTCGACCATGCGATGGCGCTTCATGCGTTCGCGAATCGCTTCCAGGGCAAGTATTCCGACTCCATCACGGAGGTGCGCAGCTATTACAATTCCTGGAGCGGATACCACGATGAACTCGCCTACAGTGCCGCCTGGCTGGCCCGGGCTGTGGAAGCGGCCGGCGGAGATGGCAGCGACTATCGCAATCAGGCATTGGCCATTTATAGCTCCTCCATCGGTGGCCTCTCCAATGGATGGACGCACAGTTGGGACGATGCTTCCTATGCCACTGCCGTGATGATGGCGGGTGATACCGGCAATGCCGAGGTACGCCGCGATGTGGAGGACTGGCTGGACAGCTGGGTGGATGGTCGCAACGGCGTGACGATCACCGATGGCGGACTGCGCTTCATCAGCCCTTGGGGTTCCCTGCGCTATGCCGCCAACACTGCTCTGATGGCGGGATTTTACGCCGATGCGGTGATCGATCCGGAGGGGCGCTATGGACAGCTGGCGACGGACACGGTCGATTATATCCTTGGTGATAATCCCCGCCAGTTCAGCTACATGGTGGGCTACGGCGACGCCTATGCGCAGCAGCCACACCACCGTGCCGCATCCGGGGTGAGTTGGGATGATTTTCGCAATGACCAGCCCAATGCCCATACTCTGGTCGGGGCTCTCGTGGGCGGGCCCAGCCAGGCGAGTGATTTTGCCTATGCCGACCGCCGTGATGACTACATCAGCAACGAAGTGGCCCTTGATTACAATGCCGGTCTTACCGGTGCCTTGGCCTTTGCCATCGGCCAGAACGTCAGCCTTGAGCTGGCCTGAGCCGTCTCAGCGTCGCCGCCGCAGCACCGCCAGCAGCTTGTCGAACACCTGCGGCAGCGGCGCCTCAAACACCATCCGCTCACGGCTGATCGGGTGATCGAGCCCCAGTTGCACCGCATGCAGGGCCTGCCCGGGCAGGTCCAGCGGCAGCTTGCGGCAACGGGAATAGACCGGGTCGCCAACGATCGGATGACCGATGTGGGCGCAATGCACCCGGATCTGGTGGGTGCGGCCGGTATCAAGCTTGAAGCGCAGCAGGGCGTAATCGCCCAGCCGTTCCACCAGGCTCCAGTGGGTGCAGGCATGGCGGCCGCTGCCGTCGTGCACCACCGCGTACTTCTTGCGGTCAGCCGGGTGGCGACCAATGGCGCCGATCACGGTGCCGTGATCGGCCGGGGGCACACCATGCACAACCGCCAGATACTCCCGCGATGCGATGCGCTGCTGGATCTGCACCTGCAGCTTCACCAATGCCTCCTGACTCTTGGCCACCACGATGCAGCCGGTGGTGTCCTTGTCGAGCCGATGGACGATGCCGGGGCGCATCTCACCACCGATGCCGGGCAGATCGGGGCAGTGATGGAGCAGGCCATTCACCAGGGTGCCGTCCCGGTTGCCGGGGGCCGGATGGACGGTGAGGCCGGCCGGCTTGTTGAGCACGATCAGGTGGGCATCCTCGAAAAGCACATCCAGCGGGATGTCCTGAGCCACCAGGTAGGGCAGCGGTTCGGGCGGTGGCATCCACAGCTGCACCGTGTCGTTGGGCCGCAGGGGGGTCTTGGCGCGACCGGTGACCCCATTGACCCGCACATAGCCGGCGTCGATGAACTTCTGAATCCGGGCACGGCTCTGCTCCGGCCGCTGGGCCACCAGCCAGCGATCCAGCCGCATCGGCAGGGGCTTCGGGTAGGTGAGCGTGAGCAACTCCCCCTCGCCTTCACCAAACGCGCTCATGGATGGGGCAAGGGCGGAGACGACGGCGGAACGGCAGGCCGGGCGTTGGTGGCACTGGTGCCGGCCACCGGCAGTTCCAGGGCGATGGCCCCCAGCACACCCTTGCGGAACTCATCCAGGAGGCGCTGGGCCATGCGGGCTGTATCACCGCTGGTGTGACGGGCGGCGGCGGCGGCCAGCCAGGCGGCGGCATCGGGTGCCGTGCCTGGCCCCGCGGCCGCGGTTGGCAGAGCCGGCACGGGCACGCCATAACGTTTCTCCAGCAGACCCACCGGCACGCCTGCCGCCGCCTGGGGCTCCAGGCCAGCCAGCAGGGTCACGAAGGCCAGGGCCACCGCTTCGCCGTCGTAGGCGGCCTGGCCGATGTCGTCACAGAGGGCCAGCCGCAGGGCCGCCAGCTGGTCATCGAGGCGGGGCGGCAGCACCCCCGGCGCATCGAGCAGGTCGAGATCCTGGCCGAGGCGCACCCAGCGCAGGCTGCGGGTGACGCCGGCACGGCGGGCGCTCTGCACCACCTTCTGACGCACCAGCCGGTTGATCAGGGCCGACTTGCCCACATTGGGGAAGCCCAGCATCAGGGCCCGCACGGGCCGGGGCTTCATGCCGCGACCGGCACGGCGGGCATTGAGGGCGTCGCCGGCCCGGATCGCCGCCTGTTGCAATTGCTTCACACCGGTGCCGGCCTTGGCGTCGCACCACCAGACCACAAGGTCGTGGGCGCGGAACCAGGCGGTCCAGGCCTGGCGCGCCTCGGGCGAGATCATGTCCACCCGGTTGAGCACGAGCAGGTGCTGCTTACCCCGGATCCAGCGCTGCAGGCGGGGATGACCCGTGGCCAGGGGGATGCGGGCATCCCGCACCTCGATCACCAGATCCACCTTCTCGAGGCTGGCGGCCAGAGATTTTTCGGCCTTGGCGATATGGCCGGGGTACCACTGAATCGCCGGGGCGGCAGCACTGAGCAGGTCGGTCGCCTGCATCAGGGCACCACCAGCACCGGACAGGGCGCCAGCTGGATCACCCGGGCGGCCGTGCTGGTGTGGTCGGTGTCAAGCGAGATGCCACGGGTGCCCATCACGATCAGATCGGCATTGATTTCATCGGCCACATCGCCGATCACGAAGGCGGGCTTGCCTTCACGCTCGATCACTTCGCAGGCCACGCCGGCCTGCTCAAAGCTGCTGCGCGCCTGGGCCAGCAGGTCATGCACCGCCTCCGAATCGTGCATCACACCCTCCTCGGATTCAACCACCGAGAGCACCACCAGGCGGCTGCCATGGCGCTGGGCCAGCTGCAGGGCCACGGTGGCCGTTTCCATGGTCTGGCGGCTCTGATCGATCGGAAACAGAACGGTGTCGAACATGGCAGTGGGCGCAGGGCTGAACGAACGGGAGGGAGAGAAAGAACAGGCGTCGGACGAGGCCGAAACCTGTCCTAGCCCCAGCCGGGTCGGTCAATCGACCGGAGCACTGGTGAGATCGCCGAACGGCGGCCCGCTAAGGTGCCGCCGCCGAAACCGAAGCGAATCTCGATGACGAAGCGATCCCTCACCAGCCTCAGCGCCGACGAACTCCGCGGTAAGCGTGTCCTGGTGCGGGTCGACTTCAACGTACCGCTTGATGACGCCGGTGCCATCACTGACGACACCCGCATCCGCGCCGCCCTGCCCACGATCAACGACCTGACCGGCAAAGGCGCCCGGGTGATCCTGGCGGCCCACTTCGGCCGTCCCAAGGGCCAGGTGAATGAAGGCATGCGACTCACCCCGGTGGTGGCCCGCCTCAGCGAGCTGCTCGGCAAGCCGGTGGTGAAGACCGACAGCTGCATCGGCCCCGACGCCGAGGCCAAGGTGGCCGCCATGGTCGATGGCGATGTGGTGCTGCTCGAGAACGTGCGCTTCTTCGCCGAGGAGGAGAAGAACGATCCCGAGTTCGCCGCCAAGCTGGCCGCCCTGGCCGAGGTCTACGTGAACGACGCCTTCGGCGCCGCCCACCGCGCCCACGCCTCCACCGAAGGCGTGGCCAAGATCCTCAGCCCCAGCGTGGCTGGCCACCTGATGGAGAAGGAACTGCAGTATCTGCAGGGCGCGATCGACGAGCCGAAGCGGCCGCTGGCCGCGATCGTGGGCGGCTCCAAGGTGAGTTCCAAGATCGGCGTGCTCGAGGCCCTGATCGACAAGTGCGACAAGGTGCTGATCGGCGGCGGCATGATCTTCACCTTCTACAAGGCCCGTGGCCTGGCGGTGGGCAAGAGCCTGGTCGAGGAAGACAAGCTGGACCTGGCCAAGGAGCTGGAGGCCAAGGCGAAGGCCAAGGGCGTGCAGCTGCTGCTCCCCACCGATGTGGTGCTGGCCGACAACTTTGCCCCCGACGCCAAGACCCTGACCACGTCGGTGAATGTGATTCCCGACGGCTGGATGGGCCTTGATATCGGCCCCGATTCGATCCAGGCCTTCCAGGCCGCTCTGGCGGACTGCAAGACCGTGATCTGGAACGGCCCCATGGGCGTGTTCGAGTTCGACAAGTTCGCCGCCGGCACCAACGGCATCGCCCACACCCTCGCCGACCTCAGCGCCAAGGGCTGCTGCACGATCATCGGCGGCGGTGATTCCGTGGCCGCCGTGGAGAAGGTGGGCGTGGCCGACCAGATGAGCCACATCTCCACCGGCGGTGGTGCCAGCCTGGAGCTGCTGGAAGGCAAGGTGCTGCCCGGTGTGGCTGCCCTCGACGACGCCTGAGCAGCGGTCAGCCTGCCGGCATCAGGACGCTGGCTTGCCCTGATGCCGGCGTGCCGGGCCCGCGGGTCGTTCCGGCACGCTGATCCCCATCTTCTGCAACAGGTCGCGCATCTCCTGGCGCTCCTTCTCCATCAAGCTGGCATAAGCCTGCCGCTGGGATCGTTTACAGGCTCCCAGAGCCTGCAGATTCTGCGCCTGATCAATGCAGGGCCGGGTCTTCTGCAGGATCTCCTGGCGGACCTGGATGCCACGGCGCTCCATGGCCTGCCGGGCCGTGAACAGTTCCTTGGCCTGGGCTGGGGAGAGCTTGAGTCGTTCCTCAGGATTTCCCCTCTGGGGGGCTCCCTGCCGTGTCTCGGCCGCCACGAGGGTCTGGGACAGGACCACGGGCGGCGCCAGCAGCGACAGGGCGGCGATCACGGGCAGGGCGCGGCCGAACAGCACCAGCCGGGAGCGTTGGGTCGAGACCGGGTTCAACGGGAGGGTTCGGTCGGTGTTGCAGGTCTCAGGACTTCTGCTGGTCATGAAAAGGTCCGGGGAAGGGGTAGGAAGACAGAGGAAACGACCAGGAGCCACGGCACTGCCGCCATCCTGACGGCACCCCGGCCAACTGGTCTGATGCCAGGCGCTCAGAGGCCGAACAGCAGTTCCAGCCAGGAGTCGGCACGGGAGGGAGCGGCGCCATAGGCCTGGGAGCCGTAGTCAGGCAGGGCGGCGCCATAGGGATAGCTCCTGCCGGAAGACTGGGGCGAGCCGGGATAGCGCGAGCCGGGCGACCAGCGCCCCCGGCCGCCTTGATCGGGCACCGGCAGGCCATAACGCTGGCGGAGTTGTGCCAGCTCACTCATCTGCTGGCGGCGCTGATCCATACGGGCCTGCTGCTCCCGCTGCTGACAGGCCTCAATCGCCTGAAGGCCACGAGCCTGCAGGAAGCAGCGCTCCGTCTGGCTGAGCTGGCTGAGGCGCCGCCCCGACTGACGACGTTCCTGGGCAAGGCGCTCCTGGAAGTAGTTCCGCCGTTGCCCCGTGCTGAGGCGATCGAAGGCCTGGGCCTGCGCCCGCTGCCAGGCCTGCCACTCGCCTTCAGCGGCCTGGGGTCTCTGGGGTTTCTGCGGCCGGAGCTGCTGTGACGGCTGGACCTGCTGCGAGCCACTCGAGGGACGCCAGGACTGGGCCTGGGCGGCACCACCGGCGAGCAGCAGGGCTCCGAGCAACAGGGTGGCGCTCCGGCCAGGGTGCGAAGGGTGCGGGAACGGCCGGGGCGAGACGGTTGACGGGTTGGTCATGGGGTTCCGTGCAGTCAGGCCCCATGGTCGGCAGAGGGTCTGACGGAACTGTGTCCGGTCAGGGGGCCAGGTGTGACCGGATCGGAATGGATCGAGCGGCCCCGCAGACCCACGGCAAAACCACCCGCCTGCGGTCCATCGCCGCGGCGGCAATAGAGCACTCCGCCATGCATCGATGCCACCCGGGCCGCGATCGCCAGGCCGAGCCCACAGTGGCCCTGGCCGCCGCGGGCCTCATCCAGCCGCTGGAACGGCATCAACGCCTGCTCCCAGCGTTCCGGTGGGATACCGGCGCCCCGATCCCAGAGCTCGATGCGGAACTCCTCTGGATCGTTGGCTGCTGTGTCAGGGTCTGTGGCGCGCAGCACAAGCCGCAGCGGTGGTTCACCGTGGCTGAGGGCGTTGTCGATCAGGTTGCCCACGGCACGGGACAGGGCGGTGGGCTGCACCACCCGTTCCATCGGTTCGAGGTCCAGCTCCAGTACAGCCGGATCGAAGGCGGCGGAAAGCTCGGCCAGCAATTGATCGAGCGGCAGACGCACCGGGATTTCGGCATCGGCGCCACCGGCAAAGAGCAGAAACTGGCTGGTGATGCGCTCGAGTGCGTCCAGATCGGCCTCGGAGCGGTCCCGTTCCGGCCCGGAGAGGGGTGCGAAGCTGAGCCGCAGGCGCAGGCGCGTGATCGGACTCTTGAGGTCGTGGGCGATGCCGGCCAGCATGGTGGCCCGCTCCCGCTCGCTGAGCTCCAGCCGCTGCACCATGGCGTTGAAGCGCAGGGTCAGCCGCCGCACGGCACCGGTACCGTGCTGCGCCAGGGGCGGCAGCTGGGCCTCGCGGCCCACCCGGCCGAGCGCCTGCTCCAGCTGGGCCAGGGGGCGTTGCACCTCCAGCCAGAGAAAGGCCAGGCCCGCCAGTCCTCCTCCCGACACCAGGGCGAGGCTGAGCACGAGCGGGTCGGGGGGCCAGCGCGAGGCCGGCGGCAGGGCCGTGAACAGCCACACCGGCTCCAGGGGAGACAGGAGCTCCACCCAGACCCCCCGGGCCTCAAGCCCTGCCGGCACCACGGTGGGGCAGCTGTTGAGGCGTTCGCACAGCTCGAGCCGCAGGCGACCGGCCTGCCGATAGAGGCGCCGATCGCCCGTGGGCAGGGGCTGTGGACCCACCCGCAGGGGCAAGCCGGTGAGCTGGGCCACGGCCGATGGGGGCAGGCGCTCCAGGGCCAGTTCCCCAAGACGCAGATTGAAGGCCACCTCCTGGCCGAGCTGGGCGATCTGGGCCCGCTCCAGACGCCGTGCCAGCAGCAGTTGCAGCAGGACAACGCTGAGTCCGAAGCCGGCGGCTGCCACCAGCAGAAAGCGCAGCAGGATCAGCAGGCTGTGGCGCCGAAATCCCCCGGGTGACTCAGCGACTGCGCGGTTGTCCATCCGGTACGAAGACGTAGCCGTAGCCCCAGACCGTCTGGATGTAGCGAGGCCGGGAGGGGTCCGGTTCCACCAGGCGGCGCACTCGTGAGACCTGCACATCCATGCTGCGGCTGTCGGTCTCGGAATCGGGTCCGCGGGCCAGCTCGATCAGGCGTTCGCGCGACAGAGGCCGGTGGGGATGCTGCACGAAGGCGCTGAGCAGGCTGAACTCCCCGCTGGTGATCACGAGCGTCTCCTGTCCCCGCCGCAGGGTGCGGGCGGCCAGATCGAGCTGGTTGTCACCGAAACACACCTCCTGCCCTTCCGCCATCGGCGTGCCGGCCGGCAGAACCACCCGTCGCCGCAGCACGGCCTCGATGCGGGCGCTCAGCTCCCGCGGCAGGAAGGGTTTGGCGAGGTAATCGTCGGCCCCCTGCTCCAGTCCGATGATCCGGTCCACCGCATCACCGCGGGCGGTGAGCATCACCACCGGCAGATCGTCGCCACGGTCGCGCAGCCGCCGCAGCAGGGTGAGGCCATCGTCACCGGGCATCATCACGTCCAGCACCACCAGATCGGGGCGCTGGTTCTCGAGCCGGGCCATCAGCTGGGCGCCACCGGCCAGGCAGCGCACGTCATAGCCCTGATCGGTGAGGTATGTGCCGAGCAACTGGCGCAGCTCGGGATCGTCATCCACCACCCAGATCCGTTGCGTCTTGCCCATGGCGCCAGGGGGGGAGGAGGGGAACCGGCCGGCACGGCCTGGGCCGACTGTATGGAGCGAAGCGGCCCGCCACCGCTGCGGAAGGATCTGGTCACACCTGGGACTGAGGTTGGTCACAGCCAGGGGCAGCGCACTTCATAACCTTGGCCCATGGGGACTTCCGGCCCGCCGCAACTGTTGCCTCCCGCCCTCCGGCCCCGGCCGGGGCCCCGGCAGCGGCGGCTGGCTGCCCTGATGGCCGGCACGGCCGTGGCTCTGGCCGCGGCCGTTGCTCCATCCCCTCCGCTGCACGCCATGCAGCTGGCCCAGCAGCAGCGGGATCTCGAGACCTACCGCCAGCGGCTGCAGAACCTGTTCCGGCGGCTGGACCGCAACGGCGACCAACGCCTCGAGCGGAGCGAAGTGCGGGGACATGCCTACATCGAAAAGCACTTCGAACGGTTGGATCGCAGTGGCCGAGGCCATCTCACCCCCGCCGACTTCGTGCCCCACCGCGCTGCATGGCAGGGCGAACGGTTGCGGGCGATGTTCCTGCGGGCCGATCACAACCGCAATGGCCGGATCGAGCGCGGCGAAGCCAAGGACCTGCGATGGCTGCAGGAGAACTTCAGCCAGGCCGACCGCAACGGGGATGGCGGCGTCAGCCTGCAGGAACTGGGTGAGCTGCGGCGGCATCGGGCGGGATCCGCGTCCTGGTGATTCAGGTCCGCCTACAGCCCGTAACCTTCAGAGCTGGGTCAAGGTCGGGGCTTCGGGCTTGTTGGTCGGCGAGGAACACCGTCTCGAGCTTTTCCCCCACGCCGACAGCCCAGGCCTCCGCGTGCTCTGTTGATGCTTTTCCAGCCACTGGCCCAGCGGCACCGGCAACCCGAGTGGATGGACCAGCCTGGCCTCGATCCCGCCGCCCACACCGAGGCCCTGGAGGGTCTGCGCAGGATCAACGCCCTCAGTGGTGCCGTGGGTTCCCTGCTTGCTCCGATCCGTTTCCTGGCCCGGGAGCACAACGGACAGGCCCTGCGGGTTCTCGATCTGGCCTGCGGCGGCGGGGACAACACCAGTGCCCTGGCGGAACGGGCCCGTCGCGAAGGGCTCGCCGTGCGTGTCGACGGCTGCGACCTCAGCCCCCAGGCGGTGGCCATGGCCTCACGCAGCTCCAGGGAGCGGGATCTAGACGGAGTCTTCTTCCAGGCCGACGTCCTGAAGGATCCCCTGCCTGACGACTACGACGTCATCCTCTGCACCCTCTTCCTGCACCATCTGGACGAGGAGGCGGCGGTGGGTCTGCTCAGCCGCATGGGTCGCGCCAGCCGCCAGCTGGTGTTGGTCAATGACCTGATCCGCAGTCCCCTGGGCTACGGGCTGGCCTGGGCGGGCTGCCGCCTGCTGAGTCGCTCCCCGATCGTCCATTTCGATGGCCCCGTCTCGGTGCAGGGCTCCTTCCAGTTGGAGGAAGTGCGCTCCCTGGCGGTCCGGGCGGGTCTCGATGGCGCCAAGATCCGGCGCAGCTGGCCCGAGCGCTATCTGCTGTGCTGGCGCCGGCCAGGCGGCCCGCCCCAGCCTTGATGAACGCTCCGGACTGGGATGTGATCGTGGTCGGGGCCGGGCCCGCCGGCGCCCTCGCCGCCCACCAACTGGCCCGTCGCCGGTTGCGGGTGCTGCTGGTGGAGAAGCGGGCCTTTCCCCGCTGGAAGGTCTGCGGCAGCTGCCTGAACGGCGTCGCCCTCAGGGCCCTGGAGGATGCGGGCCTGGGCCACCTGGTCGACGGACAGGGCGCTGTTCCCCTCGCCCGGCTCCGCCTCGGCCTGCAAGGCCATCAGGTGGACCTCGCCCTGCCCGTGGGCCGATCCCTCTCCAGGAGCCGCTTCGACCTGGCCCTGAGTGAGGCCGCCGTGGCTGCCGGAGCCGTGTTGCGCCTGCAGACCGAGGCCAGCGTGGGCGGTGCCTGTCCGGGGGGCAGGCAGGTGCTGCTGCGCTCCGGCGACGAGCATCAGAGCACCAGCGCCCGGGTCGTGCTGCTGGCCACGGGGCTGGGCAGTTCCGGGCTGGATCCGGACATCCCGATCCAGACGCGGATCAACCCCCACGCCAGGGTCGGCGCCGGCTGCCGGCTGGACGCCGAGGTGAGCGGCTATGGCAAGGGCACGATCCACATGGCCATCGGCCAGCACGGCTATGTGGGGCTGGTGCGCAACGAAGACGGGGGCCTCAACCTGGCCGCGGCCTTCGACCGCACCCACCTGATCGCTGCCGGAGGTCCGGCCGCCTGCGCTGCCACGGTGCTGGCCGAGGCCGGCTTCGATCCCGTGCCCCAGGGCAGCGAGACCTCCTGGCGGGCCACCCCGGCCCTCACCCGCCAGAGCACACCCCCGGCGGCCGAGCGGCTGCTGCTGCTGGGGGATGCCGCTGGCTACGTGGAACCCTTCACGGGCGAGGGCATGGGCTGGGCTCTGGTCGGGGCTCTGGCGGCGGTGCCCCTGGTGCTGCAGGGGCAGGAGGGCTGGAGCCGGGGCCTCGAGAGGGAGTGGTCCCGCCGCCATGCCCGTCTGATCGGATCGAGGCAGCGCTTCTGCCATGCCCTGGCCTTCGCCCTGCGGCGCCCTGGCCTGAGCCGCACCCTGCTGGCGGCGGCCGAGCGCTGGCCGGCACTGACCGCGCCACTCCTCCAGCAGCTGGGTGGTGCAACCCTGGAACGTCTGACCCCAGAGCCATGTCCCTGACAATCCACGGCCTGGGGACGGCCCTGCCCCCCCATCGCATCGCCCAGGGCGACGCTGCCGCCATCGCCGCCGAGGTGGCCCTGCCCAACCAGGTTCCCTCTGCGTCCCAACGCCGGCTCCTCGCTACCCTTCATCGCCGATCAGGGGTGGCCACACGCCACAGCGTTCTGCTGGAGCCCACGGGCACGGAGTCGTGCCATCAGCAGTCCTTCTTCGGAGCCACCAGCCCTGGCACCGCGGAACGGATGCGTCGCTACGCCCAGGAAGCGCCAACGTTGGCTCTGCGGGCCGTTCTCGCTGCCCTGGACCAGGCGCAGTTGCCCCCCGAACGGATCACCCACCTGATCACGGTCTCCTGCACCGGCTTCCAGGCGCCTGGCGTCGATCTCGCCCTGATGACCGCCCTGCCGCTGCCCACCGACGTGGCCCGCACCCACGTGGGGTTCATGGGCTGCCATGGAGCCCTGAACGGTCTCCGGGTGGCTGCCGGATTCACCGGGGCTGATCCTGAAGCCTGTGTCCTGCTCTGCGCGGTTGAGCTCTGCAGCCTTCACCTGCAGTACGGCTGGGAGGCCGAGCGGATCGTGGCCAATTCCCTGTTCGCCGACGGCGCCGCCGCCCTCGTGGCCTGCGGAAAGGAGCCTGAGGCTGAGTCGCCTTCAGCCCCTCGGCTGCGGCGCTTGATCGCCAGCGGCTCCCTGCTGGTGCCCGACAGCACCGAGGCGATGTCGTGGGCGATTGAGGATCACGGCTTCGCCATGGGCCTGTCCCCACGGGTCCCAGACCTGATCGCGGAGCATCTGCGGCCCTGGCTGACCGGCTGGCTGGCTGTCCATCAGCTGACGCTCGCTGCCATCGGCTCGTGGGCCGTGCATCCCGGCGGCCCCCGCATCCTCTCAGCGGTGACCGAGGCCCTGGGGCTTGATCCCCTCCTGATCGAGCCCTCCCGATCGGTGCTCAGGGACTGCGGCAATATGTCGTCGCCGACCCTGCTGTTCATCCTCGAGCGTCTGCGGCGCAGCGGCGCTCGCGGCCCCTGCCTGGCCATGGCCTTCGGCCCGGGCCTGTGTGTCGAGGTGGCCCTGCTGGCCTGAGGCGCTGCAGGGGAAGGCTGCCCGGGCCGTTATGACAGCCTTCTGGCGATCCGCATCGAGCCGGTCGTGCAGAGCTCTGACTCACCGCTCCCATCGGTGGCCTTCCTTGGGCTGGGTCAGCTCGGAACGCCGATGGTGACAAATCTGCTGGCCGCCGGCTTCCCCCTGACAGTTCACAACCGCACCCGCAAGGCGGAGGAGCCCCTGGCTGCGGCCGGCGCTGCGCGGGGATGCTCACCAGCGGATGCGGCAGCCACAGCAGAGATTCTCTGCCTCTGTCTCACCGATGGTGCTGCGGTGGAAGACGTGCTGTTCGGCCCCCAGGGTGCCGCCGCTGCTCTTCCTGCGGGCGGATTGGTGATCGACTTCTCCACGATCGATCCCTCGCAGGCGCAGGCATGCCATGACCGCCTCAGGCCCCTTGGCCTCGATCTCGTCGATGCCCCAGTCACGGGGGGGACCGAGGGTGCCAAGGCTGGAACGCTCTCGGTGCTGGTCGGAGGCGCAGAGGCTTCGGTCCATCGGGCCATGCCGCTGTTGCAGACCGTCGGGAAGACCGTGACGCACTTCGGGCCGATCGGCGCAGGCCAGCAGGTCAAGGCGGTGAACCAGGTGCTGGTGGCCGGCAGTTATGCGGCGGTGGCGGAAGCCATGGCCCTGGGCCAGCGGCTGGGGTTGCCCATGGAGATGGTGAGGCAGGCCCTCTGCGGCGGTGCCGCGGGCTCCTGGGCCCTGGAGCACCGCGCCGCCACCATGCTGCGGGGCGACTATCCCCTGGGGTTCAAGCTCTCCCTGCACCGCAAGGATCTGACGATCGCCCTGGCCGCCGCCAGGGCAGTGGGGTTGTCCCTGCCGTTGAGCGAGCGGGTGAGCCATCTGGAAGAGGAGCTGATCGCCGCCGGCCATGGCGACGACGACGTGTCCTGCCTGATGCGCTGGTTCCAGGCCTGACGTCGGCACTGAGCCTGCCTAGGTTGCAGGACGCAACGCCCCACGGAGGACCCATGACAGCCCGGCGGCCGGCTCGGATCCCGGAATCCCTGGCCTGATGACCGTTGCGCTGCCCACCAGCCTGATCAAGGCCGACCTGACCGTGCTTGATCTGCTGCGCCAGCTTTACGCGGCAGACAGCACTGGCAGTCATCAGCTGCGCTATGGCCTCACGGCTGTCGGCTTCGATAACGGCAATCTGGCCGGCGGGCTCGGCACTCCGCCGCTTGCGATCGCCATCAATCCGGAGGAGCAGGCCTTCATCGAGCAGACGTTTGCCCGCCTGGCCGGAGTGATCCGCCTGCAGGCCAGCCAGGAGAACAGCTTGGCCAGTCCACTGCAGCTGGTGTCGGTGCAGGAGGTTCGCGATCACGGCGGCTTCGCCGACACGATCACCGGGATCACCTACACGGAATTCCGTTTCGTTGTGGCGCCCTCGGGCCAGCGATCCTTGATCCCAGCCGTATCGGGCGTGACGATCGAGGCCGAACTCAACAATGATCCCGGCCTGAGTGCGGCGGAACAGCGCACGCTTGTGCACGAGATCGGCCATGCCCTCGGCCTTGATCATCCCGGTGGCAACCCCGATGATCCCAGCTTCAGTGACCTGGACACGATCATGTCCTATCGGGTCGGCGGCGATGCCCCGGCCACCTGGTTCTCGAGCACTGATCTGCAGGCCCTGGTGGAGATCTGGGGGGCCGCCTCAGCAGTTCCCTCGGCTCCAACGGTCCCATCGGGAAGCCCCGACCGCTTCGTGATCGACAGCGTGACGGGCCGCTCGATCAGCGGCTTCGAGAGCGGCATCGATCAACTGGTTGTGGCAGCTGGTCTCCTGGATGGTCAGGCGGCCAGATTCCGACTGATCGATGGCAACCGCAAAGCGCTGAAGAAGGGCCTTGCCTCCAAGGCCTCCCTCGTGTACTGGGAACCCAGGGGTCAGCTGTTCCTCAACGACAACGGCAAGGACGCCGGCTTCGGCAATGGCGGTGGCCTCCTGGCCGAGCTGGACCCGTTCACGCCCCTGGCTCCAACGGACATCCTGCTGGCCTGAGCCGTGCTCGGGCTGGGCCCTTCAGGGTTGCAGAGCCTGCCGATCCGTCACCACACGCACCCGTTTGGTGGCGCTCACGATGCCCTCGGGATGCACCAGCAGGATCGCCCAGGTCTGGGAGCCGGGGGTCTTGGGTGCCTGCACGACCTTGAACAGGCCACCGCCGCCCAGGGCACCCAGCTGCAGGTCGGGACTCTCGACCGCCGACAACTGCTCGGCTGTCAGGGGCACGATGCCACCGGCCACCACGGCACCTTTCAGGGGTTCATCGAACAGCACGTCCACGTCGTAGCGCTGGCCGGTGAGCACGGCATCGGGGATCAGCAGGCTCACGGGCAGGTCGACGTCACCACTGCGCAGGATCGACTGCTCGCGGATCACGGTCTGGCCGTTGATCCGGCTGCCGCTGCTCTCGAGGGCAAGCTGCTGGGAGGCCTCCAGCTGGTAGTTGTAGGCCCCGTCCTGACGATGGCCGGTGACCGTGACCGTGACGGTGGCGCGGCCATCCCGCAGCGGAGCCGCCGGTGTGATCTGCCAGCGGGCATCGGGGAACAGCTCGCGCAGGGTTCTGTAGCGCGCTTCCAGCTCACTGGGATCGAAGCCTGGACCAGCCTCGAGCAGGGCCGCCAGATCGCTGCTGCCAGAGCTGTTGAGCGCCGCCTCGAGGGCCTGCAGCAGGGCTGGCGTGGGAGCCGCAGCCCAGGCTGCGGGCACCCCGGCCGCCAGGCCACCCAGCACCAGAGCGGCGGCCAGGCCGCGCCGGACCCAGCCGAAGCCGGCGCGCACTGCACGGCGGGATGAGGAGGACGTGAGAGAAGGGGACAGCGACAGGAAGGTCAAGCGGTGGAGCGGCCCGGGCATGGCTTTTAAGTTAGGCGCGGCCGCACGCCCCGCCCATGCCCAGGCTTCTGATCGCCGCCAGTGGTACGGGTGGCCATCTGTTTCCGGCCCTGGCTGTGGCGGAGGCTCTGCCGCCCGCCTGGAGCGTGCAATGGCTGGGGGTGCCTGATCGACTGGAGCGCCAGCTGGTGCCGAGCCGCTATCCGCTCCACACGGTGCGGGCCGGTGGATTGCAGGGGCGAGGCCTGCGCAAGCTCTGGAATCTGCTGAAGCTGCTCAACGCCACCCGGGCCGTGCGCCGCCTGATCCGGCGGGAGCAGATCACGGTGGTGTTCAGCAGCGGCGGCTACATCGCCGCACCGGCGATCCTGGCGGCCCGCTGGTGCGGCGTGCCGGTGGTGCTGCACGAGAGCAATGCCATCCCCGGCAAGGTGACGCGCCTGCTGGGCCGCCTCTGCAGCCGGGTGGCGGTGGGACTGCCGCAGGCGGCCGAGCGGCTCCCCCGCTGCCGGCCGCTGGTCACCGGCACACCGG
>NZ_JAYGIC010000129.1:0-22320 GCF_034931105.1 Synechococcus sp. CCY9201
CCCACGCCATCAACGCCGGCACCATCCCCGATCTGCGGCCGCCGCCGGCTGAGGCCACCACCGACTTCTATTTCCTGCCTGCCGAGACACCCGAGCAGGCGGTGGCCCTGATCCTCAAGGTGGTGGGCGAGCGCATCCCGGCCCGCTTTGGCCTCGATCCGATCGCCCAGGTGCAGGTGCTCTGCCCGATGGCGCACGGTGGTTGCGGGTCAAGGTCGCTCAACATCGAGCTGCAGACGCTGCTCAACCCCGATCCACCTGAGCAGGTGGATCGTTTCGGCTGGCGCTTTGCCCCGGCCGACAAGGTGATGCAGGTGGCCAACGACTACGAGAAGGAGGTGTTCAACGGCGATGTGGGCACGGTGGAAACGATTGACGCCGATGCCAGTGAACTAACCGTGCGATTTGACGGCCGCGAGGTGACCTATGGCTGGGGGGAACTCGACAACCTGGTGCCCGCCTACGCCTGCACGATCCACAAGAGCCAGGGCAGTGAATATCCCGCCGTGGTGATCCCCTTGCTCACCCAGCACTACGCAATGCTGCAACGCAACCTGGTGTACACCGGCATCACCAGAGGCAAGCAGCTGGTGGTGCTGGTGGGCCAGAAGAAGGCCTTGGCGATGGCCGTCAAGAACCACCTGGGCCGCAGGCGTTACACCAAGCTGGCGGAGTGGCTCAGCTGAGCGGTAGCTCCAGGGGAATCGGCCCCGCAGAGGGTGGAGCCGATTCAGCCATGGCATTCACAGCCACAGCCGGCGTGGCAGGGCTCACCGTTGGGGTGCCCTTTGGCGCAGACCTCGCTGCAGAACAGCAGGGCGCCGTTGCGGAACGGGCTGTCCTCTTGCAACGTGCAGTGACAGCCAGGGCAGGCGCACTGCAGCGTGGCGGGTTTCTCCAGGGTCGTGGTCATGGCCTCTCCTTGCTCCGTACCGATGAACCCAGTCTGCCGCCGTCGCCGGGAGGGAACGGCTTGCCGTACTGACACGGCGGTCCAGCGGATCTATCCATGGATCAGAGACCTCGATCAGGTCAGCGCGAGCCGAGACCCTGCAACCGGCCCTAGCCCTTGGGCTTCTGCGAAGCAGTAGGGCGCCCGACACGGGGCGCCCTTTTCATTGGCCCCCTTCCGGCAGTTGTTGGAGCAACGCTTCGACGCTCGCCACCTTGTCTTCCAGCGTCTGATCTCGATCGGTGCGGGTGTTGACCTTCACGGTGGTGAAGATGCGGGGAGCGCCCATGGCGTGTACGGCCGAATGGCAAGCCTCAATCGCAGCAAATACCGGCCCCCACTCGCCCTCGATCGCGGTGCCGTTGGGGTGCAGCTGGATCTTGAGGCCGGCGTCCAGCAGCACCCGCTCACACGCAGCGATGTAGGGGGCCAGGTTGATGCCGACCCCGATCGGAACAACGCAGAGATCGACGATCACCTTCATGGCGTGCCTCAGGAGCCTTCAATGAGAAGGTCCCATCCTCCTGGCCCCTTCTCCTCGAACCGAGAATTTGACTGGCTTCCCCGGCAGTGCCATGCCTGTTCAGGTGGGCAGACCTAGCGTTTGGGCAATGCCGCCGGGTGGGCCATGGCCGTGGTGAACCGCTGCGCGGTGGGGATCTTCCCCAGCCAGAAGCTGCTCGATTGGGCTCAGGGTCTCGACCTGGAGATTGACGCTGCTGGAGCCCGGGAGGCCTGCCTCTATTTGATCCCTGACTACGACACGCAAGAGGAGGCCGAAGAAATCCTCGAGGAGGTCTACGAGGCGATCTTTGAGGCGGAGCTCGATTACTGGCATCGCGACACCGGCACCTGGCCGGCGGAGCGCACCTACGAGGTGTTCCGCAAGTGGTTCGAGGTGCGCTTCTACCCCCTGATCCAGGACCTGGTGGGCGAGGAACTCACCGCCACCGAGGTGGATGAAGAGTTCATCGGTGAGCTGGGCACGGCACTGGAGGGACTGGAGCCGCGCCCCTGAGTTAGGCGAAAGCGAAGGCTGGCCGCAGCTTGAGCTATGTGACCAGGGTGCAGTTCAACGGCAACCTGCTCGTCGGCAAGGCCTACACGGCCCAGTTGGGCCTGGAGCCCGGTGATGAGTTCGAGATCAAGCTGGGCCGCAAGCAGATCCAGCTGCTGCCGCTGGGCTCTACGGCAGAGGAGACGGCCGTCGCCGCGTGATCGTTTGTTGCGCACGGCTGCGCTTCCCGTACACCCAGCTGCAGCCTTGAAATAAGGCGTCAGCGCCCTCGACGCCAATCAGAGCGCCGTTTTGCCAGTCACGGCCGCTCCGGAGAACCCCCGCCATGCGCGGGGGTTTTCTGTTGGCAGGGCCCAGGGAAATTCACAGGTCAGCTGGTTCAGCCAGGGAGCTCGCAGAGCAGGGGGCAGAGCAACGCTGCGGGCAGGAGGCAGGTGCGCCAGTTGCCATCGCCGGTGGCCACATCCACCCCGATCGGCTGGGCGGCATGGTGGGCATCGGCCAGGGGTCCACCCAGGCAATGGCATCAGCAATCGCTTCATCGAGGCTGCCGTACTGGCCATCAAGCTGGCGATGCGGTTCACAGCCGCTGTCGATCAGGCGGTAGCGGGAGAGCACGGCCTGGCTGCTGGAACGCTGCATCGTCTGTCCTTCTGAAAGTTCACCATCGGCGCTTCTGCGGGGTTGGTCTGTATCGGTGCGAACATTGAGATCAGTCTTCACGGGGGTGGTGCCAGGCAGCGATCACCGATCAGCCGAGCGCCACATACACCGGCTGGAACCACTGCATCCGCCGGCTCTGACGCTTCTCGCCATGCAGCACGGTGTGCCAATGGCCGCGGCGCCAGTGGGGCCGGCGCGAGACGCTGCTGCTGCCAGCCGCGGTCCCTTCTGATGGGGCCTTGGGGGTGCGATCGAGCCGGAAGTCCTTGCCGATCCACACCGGGGCCTGCGGCGTCACGGTGCCGGTGTTGTCCGCACTGCCAGCCGAGAAGCCCTTGCCGCTGTGCATCTTGGGCGCCGGGCAGGTGGCTAAACTAAGGAACCTCTGGACAACAAGCGCTCAAGGAGGGCGCCTGGCCTTGATTTGTCCCTGATGAACATTTTGATCGCCGATCAGGCTCCGATCAGCCTGAATTCGGCGATTTGGAGGCTGAACCTCGCTCATTTGAGGCGGTGTTCGCCCCAAATGGGCACACCACGCCCCCAATCATGTCCTGCATAGCAGCTCATGCCGCGCCATGAACAGGTTGGAGAGTGCTGCCAGCACCTTCACCTTGCAGCCGTTCTTGAGCGTGCCCCGCAGCCGGGTCTTCTGAAAGCCGAACTGCCGTTTGATCACCCGGAACGGATGCTCCACCTTGGCACGGACGTGTGCTTTGGCCGTCTCGATCAGATCATCAACCCGCCCCTCGGGTGTATCCGGTAAGGCCCGCCGCTTGCCTGGGCGCATGGCAACCCGGAAGCCGATGCCTCTGCCTTGCATCTCCTCTCGCTTCTCAATTCCCTGATAGCCGGCATCCGCGTAGACCACTGTCTCCTCACCGTGCAGCAGCTCAGCCGCTGGGGTGAGGTCATGGACATTGGCGGCCGTGGTTTCCACTGAATGGATCAGGCCGCTCTCGCTGTCCACCCCGATATGCACTTTCATCCCGAAGTACCACTGGTTGCCTTTCTTGGTCTGGTGCATCTCCGGATCCCGTTCCCGCTTCTCATTCTTGGTTGAGCTTGGTGCCGCGATGATGGTGGCATCGACGATCGTGCCCTGCTTCATTGCCATCCCGTTGGCCTTGAGGTGCGCATTCACGGCTTTGAAAATCTGCTCACCCAGATCGTTCTGCTCCAGCAGATGCCGGAACGCCAGGATCGTGGTCTCATCCGGGATCCGGTCGCTGATCAGGGCAATGCCGGCAAAGCGGCGCATCGTCGCCACCTCGATCAACGCATCCTCCATCGCTGGATCGCTCAGGTCATACCACTGCTGCAGCAGATGAATCCGCAGCATCGTCTCAAGCGGGTAAGGAGGCCGACCGCCCTTGCTGGTGGTCCTGGGGTAGTGGGGCTCGATCAGATCAACCAGCGCTTTCCACGGCACAACCGCCTCCATCTCAGCCAGGAAGCGCTCGCGCTTGGTGCGCTTTTTGGCCGTCGACTGCTCGTAATCACCAAAACCGAACTGCTTAGCGCCCATGAAGCCAGTCCACACCTGCGATCACAGGGCCATTCTCGCGTAGGGTGACAGGGTTTTCCAGAGTCTCCCTAAGAATGGTGACAATGATCAATCCGTCGACCATGCAATCAACGCAATAGCCATTATAAACTTGACACCTAAGGTCCCTGAATGTTAATGCATGAAGCGCATTTACCGCTTGTTGCCTGCAGGCGGGAAGTGTTCACCATGAGGTCGCGTCGAGCGTTAAGACTCAGCATTTTTTCACTGAGCCTTACAGCAAGCCTGCTCTTTACCCACCCGCATGTTAGTTCAGCCATGGCGGAAGATTCAAATATTTGCAATGCCCTAGAGATGGGGCTTGATGTTCAAGGGCAATTTAATGGCTACAAGGTCGCCGTTTGCCTGCGCGGGATGGGGCCCACGCATATGGTTGTTATCAATCAGTCCAGCGACTCATCCAGGTATTCCGTGAAGTCCCTTCCGCTTCAAGTGACTCGTCAGCCCAAGGGACATGAAGATTCTACAACTGTGGGCCTTAGGACTGGTAGCTACGTATTTTACAGGGCGAAGGAGGATGGGATCACGTACGAAGTTGATATATCGCGAGATGGGTCGGCAACTTTCTCAATAACCAGCAGCAGTAGTCAAATTTATTCGGACTGGACTGTTGATGTTGAATATGGCGATCTCATTCCACCACGAAAGTGAAAATCACTGGTTATGTTTTCGGCCCGCTTGATCGATTCAGGCGTCAGCCGACTCATCGGGGTGTGAGCGGGGGGTTGCCGGGCTGGACCTCGAGGTTGGTCACGTTCACCTGGGTGGTGACGCCATCGGCCCAGCTCACCGTCGCCACCACCAGCGGGCTGTTGGGGATGATCGGCCCAATAGCGGTCACCGTGCCCCGCGCGAAGGGTCCGCTGCTGGTCGGGGCATCAGGGCCGCTCACCATGGCCATCGACTGCAGGAAGGCCCGGGAGAAGCGAACGGTGTCGCCGATCTGCAGGGGTGCGCTCACGGTGCTCGCTGGCGGGCGTGCCCCATCCTGACCGGATCACGGATGCTGGGTGCACTGCCCCCCCAGTCAGCCCTGCCGTGAAGGACATCCGGATCACCACCCAGGACGATCTGCCCGGGCCGGATGGGGATGAACCCTATGTGATGTTCGTGAACCAGAACGAGTACGGCAACGCCCGCTTCCTGCGCACCAACGTGCTCTCCGCCCGGCCTGACCTCAAGAAATACACGTCCCTGCGGTTCCAGCAGGACGTCAAGCGCCATCCCGATGCCGCCGGTCCTGGGCAGGACGTGGTGCTGGTGTTCATGCAGGCCCAGGGCCTGGAGCCACCGCTGACGCTGGTGTGCAGCGACCTGCACCTGGAGCTGGAGGGCTACCCGGTGGAGCAGGGGGCAGAGATCGAGATCCCGCTGCTGCCGCCCGGCAGCCGAGGGCCAGCTAAGGGTTTCGGCTGAAGAATCCAGCAAGGAGCGCGCCGCGGCTCTCGATACCGTGGGGTTGCTTCCTGCTTGTCCTGGCCCGGCGATGCCTGCCCATGCGCTCCTGCCGGCCGTGAACCGTCTGCTCAAGCAGGTGGAGGAGACCAGCGGCCTGCCGGTGGCGGTAGCCCAGCAGAGCGACCTCAGCACCCTGGCCACCCTGCGGCCGGCGACGCCGGAGTACCAGGCGCATCTGATCGCCTACCGGGATGCCGACGAGGCCAGCAGCTACCACGTGGCCTTTGAGGCTGCCCTGCTGCTGCGCATCGTGCAGGTGCCGGCTGAGCAGCGGGTGAACCTCACCGAGAAGCGCGAGGCCAAGGAGAGGGTGGTCTCCCAGGTGGAGAAGCTGTTCAAGGGCCGCCTCGGCCTGGCTCAGGCCCGGCAAGCGGGGCTGCGCTTCTACGACGGGCTGATGGTTCAGCTGCGCTCGATGGGTCCGGGGCTGTGGGCCGATCGCTGGCTGTTCGAGCAGGTGCCGGAGCTCCGGGGCCTGCAGGCGGCCGTTCTGCAGAGCCAGGTGCAGCAGAACGTGCCTTGCCTCAATGCCGAGGTGGACAAGATGAGCCCCGCCGAGGTGGTGAAGGCCAGCCCGGGCGATGAACGCCGCCTACGCCTTCCAGGCCGCCGAGCGGGTGGGCATCCCGCCGCTGGCGATCCCGTACCAGGCAGCAGGGTTTGAGGTCCTGGCCAAGGAGCTGATCGCCATCACCCGCGCAGAGCCGGCCACGGCCGATCCAGATCGGGAGATCGTCGACGGCTGGGCCGAGAAGCTGGGCCTCTCCCGCTGGTACGTCTGGAAGACGCCCTGATGGAAGGCACGGCGTTCTCGATTGAAGAGGCCAGCTTTGTGCCTCCCTCCTGCCCGAGGGCAGCCGCACCCCTGGCAGCGAGGCGTTCCACCGGGCGGTGACCGACTACTTCCAGAAGTCCTACGCCGGGATGGGCCGGTCAGCTGTCGGTGGTGTTCGCCGCCGGCCGCATCGAGGTGGCCTGGGAGCCGGCCCCTGCGGAAGCACCGGCCATGGCGTCCATCGGCCCACTCCTGCAGCAGCGCCGGTTCGATGAAGCCCGCCCGCTGCTGGAAACCCTGCTGCAGCTGCAGCCCGAACACCCGGAGGCCCTCTACAACCTGGGCGTCCTCGCCAGCGAAGAAGGCCGGCTGGAGGAGGCCCGGCTGCTGCTGCGTCGGGCGGTGGTGGCCAATGCGCCCGATGCCCACGCCCAAGCCAATGCCCAGGTGGCGCTGGCGCTTGCTGCCATGCGGCTGGGCGACAAGGCAGAAGCCCGCCAGGCGCCGGAGGCAGCGATCGAGGTGGAGCCAGGCAACAGCTTTGCCCTCGTAGCCTTGGCAGCCTGCTGGTGATCGCTGGGGCCTATGCGGCAGCGGTGGTGCGCTTCCGCCTGGCACTGACGGCAGCACCGGACGACCTGATTGCCACCTTCAACCTGGCCCAGGCCTTGCTGGAGCTGGATCCAGACGAGCACCGCGACGAGGCCGATCGGCTGCTGCTGCGGGTGATCGAGGCCTAGGAGCCTGTTGCACATAGGCCGTTTCGAGCAAAACGAACCAACTCTCTCCGCGCCAACGCCCAATCCGGTCTCGGAATGGTCTCAAAGGCAATCTTGCTTCGGTGACGCCTGGCTCTTGAGATTGGTTGCAGCATTTGCGATCTTGGTTAACCAGCACGAAGATATCAATTCACTGCTGTCTCAGTTCGATTCCGGCCTGGCTTTCCATTCCGGTGGAAAAGCGCTCGAATTCTGTCCGACGATCTATGCGCGACAGTCTCCTAGGAGCCTGTTGCACATAGGTCGTTTCGAGCAAAACGAACCAACTCTCTCTGCGCCAACGCCCAATCCGGTCTCGGAATTGTCTCAAAGGCAATCTTGCTTCGGTGACGCCTGGCTCTTGAGATTGGTTGCAGCATTTGCGATCTTGGTTAACCAGCACGAAGATATCAATTCACTGCTGTCTCAGTTCGATTCCGGCCTGGCTTTCCATTCCGGTGGAAAAGCGCTCGAATTCTGTCCGACGATCTATGCGCGACAGGCTCCTAGCCCTACGGCGAGCTGGCGGAGAAAGCCAAGGATCTGCGCAGCAGCATCGCCAGACGCGACCTGCGGGCCGACCAGCCCGATGGGCTGCGGCAGGACGCGGTGAGCTACTGCCTCCAGGCCCTGCAGCTATTCGAGGGGATGGACCAGCAGCGCTTCCTGGCGGTGCTCAGTGAGGTCGGTGCCGTGGGGCAGGGGGGTCTGCAGATCAACGAGCCCGGCACCTCCCGCAGCCTCAAGACCCTGCCCGGCAGCTGGAGCGACCTGGCCCTGGCCTGCCTGATCCACGTGGGGATGAAGCGGCTGATGCCGAACGAGGACTCAGGGCTAGGGATCGGGGCGGAGTACGAGGAGGCGGTGCGGTTGCATGGTGCCGGAGGTAGGAAGCCATGACGATCTGGTTAATGCAAGCAGAATCCAACGACGACGAGGCGCAGAAGCTCCTCGATGAAGGGCGGGTTTGTGTGGTCTGGGACGGCTTGGGCGTGGATGAGGGGGCGATGAATGGAAGCAATAGACCGAGGCTAGGGGGAAAAGAGATGGGCAACCCGCTGCCACAGATACATGAGGGACTCGACTTCTTCTATGAATTCAGCAATAGGGTGGGTGGAGGCTGGAAACCTCCATCCGTCTTGAATACCAAAGAATCACATGATGCGGAAGAGGCACTCACAATCGATTGATGTACATGCTGCAGGTGAAGCATCTTCAAGGACCGGGTCGTTCACGGCTAAATCCATGATGAGGCTGCTTCACGCAAAGCTTCTCCCTTCGTCTCCATGCAGCGCTGGGTCCTTTCGGCTTACCTCGCGGAGATCCGCGGCTCTGCAATCCAGCGGCTCGAGCTTATGACGTCAGGTCGCTATCAGCTACGGCTCACTGATGAGGGCGGCCGCGGTAGCCGCAATGCCGGCCTAGGTCTGCGGGTGCTGGATGCCTACACGGGGGATCAGCGGGAGATCAGCAGCCTCTCAGGTGGTGAAACCTTCCAGGCATCGCTCGCCCTAGCGCTCGGTGTGGCCGATTCGGTGTAAGGGCATACCGGCGGGGTTCACCTGGACGCCCTGTTCATTGATGAGGGCTTTGGCACGCTGGATCCAGACAACCTGCAACTAGCGATGGATGAACTTAACCGCCTTCGTGAAGGGGGTCGAATGATCGGGATCATCAGCCATGTTGAGGCCCTACGCGAGCACATACGCTGCGGGATTGAAGTATTAGCGAGTGATCAGGGGTCGAGGGTGATGGTGGGATCCACCAACATGTTATGAGCAAGGCGAGTGGCTTAGGATAAAATAGATAGGCGCATAATCGTTGCCGGATTGATACGCCTTACCTGCAGACAGCAGACCGCGAAGTGGCATTTGCCTGACATTTGAAGCAAGCTCCACGGAAGTGTGGAGAAAAGAGCAGCAGGATTAGAGCCCAAGGGGACGATGAATGATTGCTCCGAGAAGGTCTTAGCCGATCCCGACTAGCGCTCATACAGCCATAGGCTGTCAGCGCCGCCTCACCCAGGAACTGATAAGAAGCTCTTAACAGACGGCGTTATCGGCCGAATGCCTTTCGGTGACCTGCTCAGGCTGGTAGAGACGCAGCGGGCCAGAGCCCTGAGGCACCGCCTTCGATAGCGCACTGCCCAGGGCAGCCCCCTACCCATGGTGCCGCTATAATTGGTGCAGTACGCCCGTACTGCAGCTGATCTACCTGGACAACAACGCGACAACGCAGCCGCGCCAGGAGGTCATAGAGGCTCTGGCAGAGGCGGAAGCGTGCTGCTGGGCAAATTCGGCTAGCCCGCACAGGCTTGGGCAAAAAGCTAAGAGCGTTTTGAACCGAGCCAAGCAATCCATTGCCTTTCACTTGGGCTGCAGGGCTGGCGAGTTAGTGATCACCTCGGGCGCTACCGAAGCTAACAACCTGGCTTTGGCAGGCGTTTTCGAGGCTGAAATGTTCCGGCGTCAGCCGCGAAGGAGGATTCTAGTAAGTACGATAGAACATCCTTCTGTACTTGAGACTGCCGAAGTGCTTCGAGCGCGTGG
Source organism: Synechococcus sp. CCY9201 (assembly GCF_034931105.1). Lineage (NCBI taxonomy): Bacteria > Bacillati > Cyanobacteriota > Cyanophyceae > Synechococcales > Synechococcaceae > Synechococcus > Synechococcus sp. CCY9201. Next base: position 9,741 of record NZ_JAYGIC010000129.1, read on the forward strand.
GGCAGTTGTAGATCATCTCGAGGTAGACTCCTCGGGCCGCTTGAGCCTTGCAGACTTTCGTTCGAAACTGACTCAGGACACTCTTTTGGTCTCGGTTATGGCTGCCAACAATGAGGTGGGTTCACTTCAGCCAATTGCGCATGTCGCTGAGGCCTGCCATCAAGTAGGTGCCTATTGCCATACTGATGCTACTCAGTGGCTTGGTCGGATGCCTGTGAACCTGGCTGAATGGGGAGTTGATTTGCTCTCTGCAAGTGCCCACAAGCTGCATGGTCCTAAAGGAGTGGGATTGTTGTTCGCCCGTGCGGGGATTTCGCTATCAGAGCAGCAGCATGGTGGTGGGCACCAAGGCGGGAAGCGCTCGGGCACCGTAAATGTTCCCGGGGCTGTAGCATTCGCCCGTGCACTGCAAGCTGCCGCTGATCAGTCTGACTGGGATTCGGTAAAGGCCCTAAGAGAGCGCCTATTTGAAGGGCTATCAAAGTCAGCGGGGCCGATAGAGCGGATAAGTCCAGAAGATGACTGCCTACCCAACACCCTCCTCCTTCGCTTTAATGGAGTGGATGCCGAGGCCTTGATGGCCTCAGCACCTTCTATTTGCTGTTCGCCAGGCTCAGCCTGCTCTAATGCGACTCTTCTACCGTCTCACGTACTGATAGCCATGGGTCTTGACCGTAAAGCAGCAGATGAGTGTCTACGCTTCAGCCTATCGCAAGCCAACACGACTGAGGAGATCGATCAAGCCATAAAGATACTTGCCGAAGCATGTAGCTATGTACGCTCCATGATTCAGGAGGCTGCCTAGTGGACACCCTTCAGGAATGCTGCCGTCCAGTATTTGGCCGCCATGAGACCTTCCACCCTCGCTGGGGCTGGTTCAGCAAGTCAGTGTTCGAAGCGAAGGAGAATCCGTATGTGTTTCAGAACCAAGATGCCCCGCTTCTGCTTGGCGTGGGGAAAAACATGGTGCGAGCAATTCGTTACTGGGGAGAAGCCAGCACACTACTAAAGGAGGTAAAGCCACCTAAAGAGCGGTTGGCTGCGGCATCCCCTACGCGACGTGGAGATGCACTCCTTGATCCTAATGCGGGAGCCGACCCCTATCTCGAGCTGACGGGATCACTATGGTTACTCCATTGGTGGATGCTACAGCCGGCTCCGTACTCGATGGTGCCACTCGCTTGGTATGCCTTCAACGTGTTTCGGCCGCAAGAGTTCAACGCATCGGACCTAGAACAGGCTTTTTTTGAGGAGTGTCTCAAAGGAGTAGGAGATTGGAAACCTGTACAAAACACTCTGATTCGCGATAGTAGCTGCTTTTTGCGCACCTATGTGGCGACAGGAGCCAGTCAAATCGACGATGCACTTGATGCTCCTTTGCGCCAGCTAGGCCTGCTATCCACGGTACCGGGTCAGAAGCGTCGCTTTCGCTTTCAAAGCCCAGCGCTCATTGAAGCCGAAGTGGTCTTGTACTGCTGTGCTGACTACCTAGTCAACATTCAACATAGTGCCTCCACCGTGTCATTGACTCGACTACTTAAAGAGGTAAACAGCCCGGGACGGATTTTAAAGATTCGGGAAGATCAGCTAATTCGCACCCTATCAGAACCTTCGCTGTCGACTTGGATAGACCTGAGCGACAGTATTGGCTCCATGCAAATAGTCTTAAAGGCAGACTTGCGGGACATTCGCTGGCAAGCTTTACGGCAATACTACAACTCAACTGATCAGCAAGCGCGGGCTATTGCTGATGGCGGTCAAAAACCTCTCTATGCTTCAAGTACACTGATTGAAAGGCTTGAGGAACTCAAGCGAGCCCGTTTCCGCTCCAGTCCTACAACGGCAGAGAAGTCATTGGGATCTTGCAAAAATGATTTGCTTCAGCGCATGGAGTTTTCAGCTGCTCTTGTTGAAGCAGGGATGAGAAAGTAGTTATGTTCAATCAAGATCAGCTTCAAATCTTCCGCCGTTCTACCCGCTTAGAGCGTGACGGCACAAGCGCCGGTTTGCAGGGGTACATCCCAACCCCTCGAGGCTTGGAGCTCTTGTGCCAATTGTTGGATGCTTTGGCTTCAAACGACTACAAAGCATTTTCCTTGACCGGGCCCTACGGATCCGGCAAGTCGAGCTTTGCCGTTTTTTTATCGGCTCTGTTTGAGCCCAAATGCTCTGATGCCCATCAAGCGGCCATGGCGCTGCTTGAAGCAGAGTCAAGCCCCTTGGCTAATTCGGTAAAGGCGATGCGTGAACGCCTAGGAGTCACCAATAGTGGCTTTGTCGTGGTAAAAATTACGGCACAGCGGGCTCCCCTTCTGAGCATTCTTCGAGAGGCACTGGTTTCATCACTTGATCAGCTTGCTGGCCTCGGCGATCTTCAAAATCGTGTGCAAACTTTACTCGCTTCAGAGCCGTTAGAAGAGCGCGACCTCGTGAAGGCCATAAAAGCAATTTGCCTAGAGCAGCCAGTGTTGCTCTGCATAGATGAGTTTGGCAAAGCATTGGAGTGGTTTTCTGAGCACCGCTCCAGGTCAGGAGATCTTTATGTGCTGCAACAGCTGATCGAGCAGAGCGAAAATCGCAAAGGCAAACCGCTTGCACTTGTCACCCTGCAGCATTTGGCCTTTGACGACTATGCCGCCGATGCAGCCGGTTTAAGACAGCGGGAATGGGCGAAGATTCAAGGTCGATTCCGTGACTTCCCCTTTTCCGACTCCAGTCAAACAACGGGCTTTTTGATGGCCCGCTGCTTGCAGCGGCTTAATTTAGATCGGCCTGATGGCGCAGACTCAGTTTGTGACAAAGCACATGAACTGCAGCTGATCGATCAACTCAGCCTGCAGTTTGAGACCTTGGCTCCATTACATCCGCTTACAGCAATATTACTGCCAGAGCTCTGTAGTAAATACGGTCAACATGAACGCTCTCTCTTCAAGTTCCTTGGCTCGGCCGATGAAGGAAGTCTGCAATGGCTGATCCAAAGTGAGGAACTAGTAGATGGGTGGGTGATGCCATGGCATCTCTATGACTACTTCCTTGCTTCAGCAGGGAGCACAAGTGCCTTACCTAGCTTGGCACAACGTTGGATTGAAATTCAAACTCGTTTGCGCGATGCGGTTGGTCTCATCGATTTTGAGCTCGAGATTCTCAAAACTATTGGCCTGTTCAACTTGTGCTCAAGCTCGGGTGTAGTGCGTGCCAATAGAGAGCTCCTCAGCTGGATTCTGAAAAGTCGAGCACGGGAGACCTATTCATTAGAATCAGCGCTTGAGCAGCTGAGCAGCACAGGCTTCATTACCTACCGCGAACAAGCCGATGAGTATCGGATTTGGCGTGGTTCTGATTTTGATCTTGGTGAGCAGGTTCGCCTGCTAATGGCTAGCTATCGGAAGGAGCCATTAGATCAGCTTCTGGCTAGCACATTGGTCCTACAACCTTTGATCGCAACTCGTCATAGTCAGCAGCGTTGTGTTGTACGACTGTTTCAACAATGTTTTGCATCCTCGCGCTCTGATCTGTCAAGACTAGAAGCCGAGTTCAGTGATCCTGATGGACTCTTAGTCTGGTGGTTAAGCGATCAGGACCCCGAGGATTTAAAGCTGCCTCTCTGGGCTCCAGCAGTGGTTTTGGTGCGTATGAACCGACCAGCCGACTTACGTCAACTTGTCAGCTACGTCCATGCTTATCAAACCATGCTGAAAGGCAAGGTCATTCCCGACCAGGATTGGGTCGCGAGGCGTGAAGCGCAAGAGCGGCTAGCAGTGTCTTTGCAGAAATTGCAAGAACAAGTGCTTCCTCTCTTGCAGGTGACCTTGATATCAGAGGTCCAGCTTCTACGGCCATTTGCCAAGAATGTTCCTGGTTCAAGCCATCGTTCCACTGCGGCTTTGCTTTCAACGGTATGTGATGAGGTTTATTCGTGCACGCCACGTATTCCAAATGAAATGCTATCTAGGAGAGAGCTCACCTCACAAGGTGCAAAAGCGCGGAGGATCCTAATAGAAAGTATGGCTAGCCACGCTGATGAAAAACTCTGTGGGATAAGCAAGGGCTACGGCCCTGAGCGAGCCATGTTCGATGCTTTAGTTGGTTTACATGGTTTGCAGGAGATTGGAATTGGTCTATCGTGGCCACCCCAAACAAGTGACTTGTTTCCGGTATATGCCTGTATCGATGAGTTTTTTCGTAGCTCTCAGCAATCCAAGTTTCTGCTCTCCGATCTCTGGAATCGTCTCAAAGCACCTCCCTTTGGATTAAAGGATGGGCCTGTACCTGTCTTGCTAGCTCACTATCTACTTCTTCATGACGATAAAGCTGGCCTGTATGAAGATGGTCGTTTTGTTCCCAGAGTTGACACTGCCGTTATCGAACGTTTAGCCAAGAATCCTGAGACCTTTCATTGTAGTTCCTTCGCTCTTGATAAGCTACGAAGATCCTATCTGGGCAAACTCTTGGATGCACTAGATATACCATGCTCACGAGAGATAACCCTGCTTTATGCCGTGAAGCAGCTGCTGCGTCAAGTTCGTAAATGGGCGAGCTATGCTCGCCATACGCAAGAGCTATCTGCTCACGCGAAGGATCTCCGTAAAGCATGCCTAGGAGCCAAAGAGCCTGACCAGTTATTATTTGTAGATCTACCGCAATCCGTAGGGTTACCTGCTTTAGGCGAAGATTCGATTGACGAAGTTGTGTCTGCAATCGCATTTGCATTTAGAGAAGTCAATCAATGCTATGAGGGGCTGTTGCTGCGAATGAACAAAGCAATCGACGCGTCTCTTAATATAAAAGGGTCATCTACGCGAGTAGATATAACTCCACGTGCCGGGCGTTTGAAGAATCAAATACTCGACCCCAAGCTCCGCGCATTTGCACTTGCATTATCCGATCAAGACCTAAAAACTGACGTTGATTGGGTACAAAGAGTTGGCCTTTCACTACTTGGCCGCCCTCCATCGGAGTGGATTGATGCCGATGTACAGCGCTTCCACGTGGCACTCAACGAATTGGGTCCTGCCTTCCGTCGCCTTGAAGCATTGCACTTCATCCAGCAGGATGATGGCCAGGCGGGGTTCAAGGCAGTTCGTGTAGGAATTACCACCAGCGACGGTGAAGATCATCAGCAGGTTATTAGTGTTCCAGATGACCATTCACCTGCGTTGCAATCTTTTGTGACTAGGATGATGGCTGAAGCCAGTCAAGCATTTGGAGATTCAGGCGTGCAGTTTGTCTTGGCGGAGTGGGCGCAGCAAGCGATGAGCGATCGGAAGTCTCATCATGATGATCTTGATCCACGGCGTGGAGCATCTTCCCATAACGAGGTTAAACATGGCTAACCAAGTGAGGCATATTCTTGGCCTTTCAGGTGGCAAGGATAGTACAGCGCTTGCTATCTATATGCGCGACAAAGTGCCCGAGATAGAATATTTCTTCTGTGATACTGGAGCTGAGTTGCCTGAGACATATGAGTACTTGACCAAGCTAGAGGTTTATCTTGGCAAAAAGATAGTCCGCCTTTCTTCCGGCCGAAGCTTTGATCATTGGCTCAAGATATACAGGGGAACTCTACCTTCTCCAAACATGAGGTGGTGTACCAAGGTGCTAAAGATTGACCCAATGGAAAACTGGATTGGATCTGATAGAGCAGTAAGCTATGTTGGAATAAGGGCAGATGAAGCTAATCGGAAGGGGTATATCACGTCCAAAAAGAATATTATGACCGTCTTTCCCTTTGTTGACGATGGTCTTGAGCTTAAGGATATTGAATCATTGCTAATCGAAGCAGGAGTTGGTAAACCTTCATACTACGAATGGCGTTCGCGATCAGGTTGCTATTTCTGTTTTTATCAAAGAAGATCTGAGTGGATCTCTTTGCATGATAGGCACCCTGATCTTTTTGATAAAGCCATTAACTATGAGCAAAAAAAGCAATTTCAAGACACAGCTAGTTCTTCCTCCTACACCTGGACAAAAGGCGAGTCGCTTGTCGACCTAATTGCTAGACGCGATTCCGTAAAGTCATTTAAGGAGCGAAAGAATGAATCAAGCATGCTTCTAGACATTCTGAGTGATGATGATGATTGTGATGACGACGATTTTTGCTCATCATGTCATCTGTAATCACAGTATCGTTCTTCCTACCTTAAGGCTGCATGTCTTCTGATATGTAAGAGATACAGAACTCGCTCCAATTGTCAAGAGCATCAATCTGATCCGCACTTATACTGCTTGCTTTTAGGCACTTGATAAGGTACCTATCACTACGTAGTTTGCACTCAACTGCGAGCTGTACAATAGGGATTTCAAGTATCTTGCCGATCAGGCTGCCGATATCCTTGGCATTTAACATAATATCAAGCTGGCTCTCAAGAAAGTGTGCGTCATCATTGATCTTAGCTCTTGATATTAGCGGCACTTTATAAAGCGAGCCATCGCTAAGGTACTGCATGAGATAGCGTAGCGAGCAAGAGGGTACCCAGTTAGTACGGGATAAGATTGACTGTACTCTTTGCTGAATAATAGCTCGATTTCTAGCCCTCTGCCGTGATAGATGGGTAATCATTTTCTCTATTTCGGATTGGGCAAGAGGTTTCTTTATTTCATCAATCTGTTTCAAAAGCTCTTTAACCGAATCATCATCTCGACCAACAAGGGCAAGAACCTCAACATTCGCCTGCTGAGAAAAGCCTAGACCTCTATCTGTAAAGTTTGCAGAGCCTATCAATGCTTTATCGCCACATATATACGCTTTAGCATGTAGTCTGTCAACTGTAAAAATCTTTGTGTGTGGCCTGTTTGAGAGAAATACAAAGGCGCCCAATGAGGATGCCCCGCTCATAAAGTTATCATAGCTAAAATCGGTAACTATGTCGATCTCTGTCTGGGAAGTGACAATACTAGCAACAGCTTTGACGGGTCTTATAGTTATATAGGGTGAAATGATGCTAAGATGCATCGAGGGTTCGCTGCTTGAAAGTAAGCTGACAAATTGCTTAAACACTATGGCGCTTGAAGGTCCTGATCTAGGTCTGTTTCAAGGGCCCCACTTGATTCGAGAAAATCTCTGGCAATTATACCCCAACTTGCCCTGACATCCTGCAGTTTTTCTTTCATCTCACCTATTGCTTCAAGCTCTAGTTCGCACCAGGACGTGAAGACGATGTACAGACCTGTAGTGGCCTTAATAAGATTCTTCTTAATGTCATCAGCAGTAAGTAGATCAATAGCTTCTCCATTGGCATCAGTCAGATTTTCCAATGCCTCCAATATCTCCGTGTAAAAAGGATGACACTTATTAAAGCCACATACCTTTACCCCAAGGTCAAACTTCTTGGGCAACAAGAATGCCTTGGATTCCTCATTCCTCTTAGAGTCAAAGGTGAAAGTACGCTTAAGTGCTATTAGTCGGTCAATTTTGAATACTACATCAGGATCTGGATCCTGGGGATTTTCAATTAACTCATTACGTAGTTCGTTGCTTAAGTTTTCAATCTCTTCAGGTGTTGCTGAAGAGATATCATTGTGATCTGTATTGCTGTCTGGATACCTTTCAAGGTAGCGTCTTCTAGCGTCCGATGCTTTCGCTGCAGCACTATCAACTAGATTGAAGGGTTCGGGGTCATTCAGTACTTCACTGCTGCGTTCTTTGACCGCCTCACTTCTTGTTCCGGCACGATAGCTTTTTACTCGATCAAAAAGAAACTTTCTATACTCATACAATTCATCAACTAGCTTGATAAGTCGAGCATCTGTCTCGGTCTGCGACTCCATCGATGATATGTAATCATTCAAAGCTGATCTATTGTCTACTAGACTTGCGTATTGCGCCATACAGTCCTGAAACCGCGTGGCTTGTTGTTTATCACTTGTTACACCAAAAAAGTCGTCAAGCTCTTTGGTAAACTCAAGTTCGATCCCCCACCAACGGTCTTGAGGAGCTTTGTAGAAACTTGTGAGAAGGCAGAGTTCACGCCCTTCTCTTAAAAGGCTTATTCCTGAGTTTTCAAATGCATGCTTTCCCCAAGGTCTAGCACCTGCCTCACGATAATCACTGGCACTCTTGTACAAATTATCGCGTGTCACACAAGAAAGATTGATTCGTATGTCACCAATGATTTCCTCGTCCGGGCAGTTGACTTGAAATATCTCACAGTCTTTAATACTTTCAAACATGCAATCATTCTCAAATCCAGGCGTGTTACTTGGAGAAATTAAATACATTGGGTCGCTTGCACGCACAAGTCTCCGCAAAACAGTAGTTGCATATCCTGATTCTTTGAGGTTCTTGACTACAGTGAAAAAGATCTCAACGTTCTTACATTTATAGCCTGTTATGTGCCTACGGTACAGTCTGCCGATAACTCTCTCTGCCTTTTCTATTACAGTTTCGGCCTTTTTCCAGCTAAAGTTTTCAAAGTCTTTCCAACGTACGATTGTTCCACTGCCCAATGATGAATCATATAAAACTGACTTTATATATTCATCAGGCTCACGTTGAGCCGGATAATAATGAGAAGATCTGTTGTCATCTTCAAGTTCTTTCATGTCTACATAACTGTGGACGGCGTCTTGTACTCCAAATCCGTCGCCCCGCCAAGACCAGATATCAAGCCGGTTACAGGTATAAATCGAGGAGTAGATTAGCCCGTAGCCAAACTTGCCAATTTTCCCTGTTTGACTATTTGACTCCGAACCGCTGATTGTAATAGCCTTATCAAGTACATCAGCATTCATGCCGCATCCATTATCTGCGACAATGACTTCTGAAACCCTCTCAGTACTTCTTCCAGATGAATGTTGATAATCTTCTTGTATTAGAATGATCTGGACTGATGTCGCTCCAGCATCAATAGAATTGTCGACTAATTCTGCTATTGCATGATCAGTATTGCGGTATGCAACATTTCGCGCCAGCTTGAGGGTCTCGTATAGCGGTGCGCCAGGGCGGTGGCTAAGGGTTGGAGTCGACATGGCTGAGGGCTAGCAGGAACTCCAGAGGTGTTCCCAATTCATAAACATACTAGCTATGCTAAGACTGTCAGGGTCTCTCCGGTTTAGCACGAGGCCAATTTCTACCTCACTGGTTCCGCCAGCCCGTGGCCCCCTAAGTCCTCGTCCGATCATTTGACTAAGCAATACGACTGAGTTTACCTGTCTACAAATTAGCACCAGAGTAGTTAAAGGTGCATCAAAACCTGTTGCCAGCACATTACAGTTGTATAATACCGAGGCAACATTGCTTGATGTGTTAAATTCTTCCCTAATCCTCGCTCGGCTTGCTTCATCGGTTTCCCCATCAACGTGGAATGATGTTATGCCAAGAAGACTTGTTAATGCTGAGCAACGCTTAGACGTATCTACTGAGCTGCAGAATACAATTATCTTGCCATGTCTTGCTGAATGTCGCTTGACTAATGCTACAATCTCTAGAACCTCGGATAGAGCATCTCCTCCCCAAGTATTCTCGATTTCGAAATAGCTTGGGCGCGACAGATATTCATTGTCTAGTAGATAGTCTATCGGATTATTGTATCCCTGTATGTCAAGGATAACTTTATTCTGCTTGAAATGATCCGCTAAATCATAGTCTTCGTCATTGAACCCTTCAGGGCTTTTGCCTGGAGTTGCTGTAAGCCCGATGACTTTGATGTTTGGGTTCATAAAGCGGATTGCTCTGATTGCTATACCTCGCCCCTCGGCTTGTGCTTCATGAGCCTCGTCTATAAATATCACATCCGAATGCTCTGCAATCATACTTATATATCTTCTATCTTCCGTTCTGGAGTCAATGCTTAGCTTGCCAAATGAGGCAAAAAGCATATTTGCTTGGCTAAGATCTGGCGATTCTTTTTCACCAGTTATATAACCTATCCTGCAGATGCCATCTCCCTTTGCATGCCAAGCCTTCTGAAACTCGTTTATTGCCTGGGAGATTAGAGTTTTATTGTAAGTAATCCAGCAGCAGCGGAGTTGATGCTCAGTTATAGCCCTGCATATCGTCCACATGGCAGTACGAGTCTTGCCCGAGCCAGTAGGCATGTGGACAATGCATCCCTTTTCTTCGCTGCGAATAAGTCCTAGTATTCGATCAGCCACTACCCTCTGATGATTAAATAGACTATACTTGAATGTCAGTTCGTCCGGCATCTCAATGGTGTTGTCATCCTTCCTGTCGACTTGATTTACTTGCCGGCCAACGACTGCTTTTTCATAACTCTTTCTCTGTTCCGGTGAGAGCTCGTATCCACTGTCAAGCAAGCTCGACGGAGCAATACTCGCTAAGCTGGCGAGTCTAACAAGCTTATCGTTGTCAAGCTTGGAAAGAATCAGAGCTCTGCTTTGTCTTTGCGATAATATTTCAACGTCAAGGCATTCGCGAATACACTTGGCTCTCTCTTCGAGTTCGGCCTCTGGTTTGACTTCATGAATTAAGAAATCAATTTCTTGGATAGCAGTCACACCCGTAGTACGAGAGTTAGCCGCTAGTGTTTTCCAAAATACATTTTCGGCCATTTGAGTATTTTAATCAGGGTGTTGGAAGTTTTGAAGGCTTGGAGAGCTGCACGGCCGCCCTTAGCCGATGTTGTTATTTTAGAGCTCCCTTGGGCAGCTAGCTAGGAGCGTGTCGCACATTTCCGCAGGCACAAGCCTCCCCTCCTTTCGTTCTTTGGGGGTGAGCTCTGAAAGTTGCGCTCTGCCTGGGGCCTGAGCGGCCCTGAGCACTGGTCCCTCCCTCAGGTTGCTGCCAGCGCTGCTCTGTGCAGCTTGCCGATGTTGTGGGTGATGGCCATCAGGCTCCATTCACCGTTCACCTTCTCCAGCCCTCGCAACAGGAACCGATCCAGGCCCCGTGCTCCTTTGATCTGACCAAAGACCGGTTCGGCGATGATCTTGCGCAGGGCGTAGATCGCCTGGCCTGCCTTTGAGCGGATCTTGCGGTCCATCCGGCCCCGTGCATCCAGATCCCTGGGCGCAGGTCCCCGTGATGGCCGAGGTCGTTTGCCGTGCGCCTGCCGGCTGGTGGAAAGGTAGGCATCCAGCCCGCGCTGCTCGCTCGCCTCAATGTTGCTTGTGCTGCAGTAGCCCGCGTCGGCGATCAGCTTCTCGGGCAACTGGCCGGTATTGGCCACGATCCGCTCCACCATCGGAAGGAGGTGGTGCTGGTCCGCTGCCTGATTGCTGACCCCCACCGCCACGATGATCTGGTGGTCACCATCAACCGCCGCCTGGCAGTTGTAGCTCTGGATCCAGCCGTCCCCACCTTTGAGGATGTGGCTGCCTGGATCGGTGAAGTTGCGCTGGGCCTTGGCCTTGGGATCGCCGGCGGAAGTGGTGGGCAGGTTGCGGCTGGGCATCGCCAACGGATCCACGCTGCTCAGTGGATCCGGGTTTGAGAGGCCTGCGGCCTGGGCCTTCTCGATCGCCAGCCTGCGGGCCAGCTCCGCCCGCCCTCGGGCAGCTTTGGCCCGGCGCTCCGCCTGCTGCGCCTCTTTGGCAAGGGCCTGAGCAGAAACCTCACCCTCGGTATTGATCTTGTCGCTGTCATCAGCCGCAGCCGCAGCTGCCTCAGTGGCCTGCTCCTCTGCAGCGCGGGCCTGCTGTTCGCGGCGGCGGGCGTGGTCGGCGGCGGCCTCCGCCTCCAGCTCCGCTCTGGCTTTGCGCAGGGCGTCGAGTCGATCCTGGCGGCGCTGCAGTTCCTTGGGCAGCTCGTCACCGCGTTTGCCCTTGCCGTAGCGCGCATCCTCCTGGGCATCGATCAGCTCGGCCTTGCGCAGCAGCGCTGCGATCTCCGCTTCCAGCTGGGCCTCGCTCTTGAGCATGCGCTCATGGCTCATGGCTTGTGTTTGGAGGCATTGGCCCTGACCTTGGTGCCGTCAAGGGCGACGTTGCCCAGGCTCACCAGGCCCGCCTTCTGGCAGAGCCGCAGCACCTGCACAAACAGGCCCGCCAAGGCATCGAGATGCACGAGGCGGAAATCACTGATCCGGCTGTGGTCCGGCTGCTGGTTGCCGGTGAGCACCCGGAAGGCCGCATCCTCCCAGCAGGCCCGCTCGATCCGCCGGGAGGAGGGGATGCCGACGCAGTAGGCGTACAAGAGCAGCAGCACCATCATCCGCGGCTCATAGGCCTTGACCCCGCGGGGATCTCTGGCCTCGTAGACCGCATAGATGGCCGAGAGATCCAGCTCAGAGGCCAGATCGAGCAGGAAGAACACCAGATGGTGCTCAGGCAGCCACTCCACCGGCGAGGGCGGCAGCAGCAGCGTCTGCTCAGGGTTCCAGGTGCGGAAGGTTTTGGGCTTGCTCATGCCCCATGCTCCCGCCCAGATCTATTGCTGTCACTGGGATCTGGGCAGATTAGAGGGCGTCTGTGGAGAAGCGGGCGGTGGGGTTATGTGCAACAGGCTCCTAGTGTCCCGTCCTGGTAATAACAGCTAAAATCAGGGGTGTCACCCGAGGTGCCCTGTGGCGCTTGGTCGTCCGATGCCTCCGCTGGTCCTCAGCGAGGACGAAGCTCAGCAGTTGCGGGCCCTTGCGAATTCCCGGTCGCTGCCGCATTCGATCGTGCAGCGAGCCCAGATCGT
>NZ_JAYGIC010000130.1:0-19809 GCF_034931105.1 Synechococcus sp. CCY9201
CGCCTGCCCACCATGAGGTCCGTATCCGAATGGGTGTCCACCGGCCACTTACCCACCGCAGAGGTGGTGGAGGATCTGGTGGCGGAGGCCCATCGGCGATTCTCTCCCGTGCTGGATGGCCGGGTCGCCGATTACATTCCCGCCCTGGCAGCGGCGACTCCCGAACATTTCGGCCTCTGCGTATCCAGCAGTGGAGGCGCGTTGTTCGAAGCGGGCGAGGCTCGGCTGGCCTTCAGTATTCAGAGCATCTCGAAGCCATTCCTGTTTGCTTTGATCTGCCAGGCGATTGGTGAGGCTGCTGCCCGCGAGAAGCTTGGGGTGAACAGTACCGGCCTGCCATTCAATTCTGTCCTGGCTGTGGAGCGCAGTGGTGAAGGTCTCTCCAATCCGATGGTGAATGCTGGGGCGATCGCTGCCACTAGTCTGGCTCCTGGCGCCACCATGGAGGACAAGTGGGCCTTCATTCAGGACGGCTTCTCCCGTTTTGCAGGTCGACGCCTCGAGATCGATCAGGTCGTCTGCGAATCGGAGCTGGCCTCGAATCGGCGCAATGCCGGCATCGCCACCCTGCTCAGTGATCACGACCGCATCTGGTGGGATCCCGAAGAAGCCACTGACCTCTACACCCGCCAGTGTTCCCTCAGCGTGACGGCCTCAGACCTGGCGGTGATGGCGGCGACCCTGGCCAACGGTGGTCGCCAGCCCGTCACGGGCGAGCAGGTGATCGATGCGGTCCACTGCCAGCATGTGCTGGCGGTGATGGTCACCGCCGGGCTCTACGAAACCTCCGGCGACTGGCTCTATGCCACCGGGCTCCCCGGCAAGAGCGGGGTGGCGGGCGGCATGATCACCGTGGCACCCGGAAAAGGTGGGCTGGCCACGTATTCAGCGCCTCTGGATGAGGCGGGTAACAGCGTGCGCGGTCAACTCACCGCCAGGTTCCTCTCGGAAGCACTGGGACTGAACCTCTTTGCTTCCAGGCCGGAAGGATAAGGGGGCGCTGTAGTGGATTTGTCCATGCCCAACGCGGAGTGGGCTGTCATGCTGCGTTCTGGAAGTGCCCTTCTGACAATGATTTCGATTCGTCTGATCCAGCCGCTTCTGTTGGCTGCCCTGGCGACTGCTGGATTAGGCGTCGCCAGCGCCAAGGCCAGCTGCAGCTTTCTGATGCCACTGGGTGGCAGTGGTGATCCCGTCGTCTCCAAGCGGATCGGCCCGGATCGCCTGCTGGGCAACACCAACTGGAACACCGACTTCATCGTGGATCGGCCGTTTCGTACTTACCAGTTCTTCTTCACATCGGCGTCCTCGGAGCGGGCCACCTTCCCGATTTCCGCGTTCATGCGCTTCACCGATGGCACCAGCCTGCAGGTGGTGAACGAAACACCGACCTTCGAACCAGGGGCGGGCCGCAAGTTCGGTCCATTCAAGGCCGTTCCTGGTAAGCGGACCAATCTGATGAACTTCCGGGTCGGCTCCAGCAGCAGGCCAGCGGCGATTGGTTTCAGCTATCGCATCTCCGTTCAGGGGTGCGAATGATGCTCCCTCAGGTCTGATCGTTCCCTTGTCCTGCATATGACCCTCCATGCAGTTTGAGAGCTTCGCCACGTTCAATATCGCCATCGTGGTGTTGGCGCTTGGTCGATGGCTGAATCGAAAGATTTCCTTTCTTCGTGAGTTCAATATTCCCGAGCCGGTCACCAGTGGTTTGCTGGTCTGCATCTTGCTGGCGCTGATCCATTCCATTAACGGGATGGAGATCAGCTTCAATCTGATGACACGTGATTTTCTGCTGCTCTACTTCTTTGCGGCGATTGGCCTCAATGCCGATATCAAGACCCTGCTTGCCGGTGGTTGGCCTCTGTTGATCCTGATCGCCTCCACGGTGGTTTTCATGGTTCTTCAGAATCTCACCGGGGTCGGCATGGCAGTGCTGCTGGGATTGGATCCACTCGTGGGGTTGCTGGGCGGGTCCGTGTCCCTGCTCGGTGGCCATGGCACGGCCATCGCCTGGGCGCCGCGCTTCGCCGAAGCCCATGGCATCAGCAATGCCCTGGAAATCGCCATTGCCTGCGCCACCTTCGGCCTGGTGCTGGCCTCCCTGATGGGAGGACCGATCGCCCGCATTCTGATTCTGGGTCAACAGCTGAAGCCTGCTCAGGCCATGGATCCAGAGACCAGTCGCAGATCCGGGAGTGAGCAGGAGGAGGTGACCTATTTCACGCTGCTGCGAACCCTCTTCTGGCTCAATGTCAGCCTGGGTCTTGGTGAGCTGCTGCACGAAGCCCTCAAGGCCGCCGGCAGCAACCTGCCCCTGTTCGTCTGCACCCTGTTCGCGGCGATCTTCCTCACCAACACCGTGCCGCGGCTGCTACCGATCCGTTGTCTGGCGCCGCCCCGTTCCCTGGCCATTGTCTCGGATATTTCCCTGGGCATCTTTCTGACGATGTCGCTGATGAGCCTGCAGCTCTGGACGATCGCCTCCCTGGCTGGCCCGATCCTGGCCATTCTGGCCGCGCAGTTTGTGCTCACCTTCCTGTTCGCCTTGTTCGTGGTGTTCAAGGTGATGGGGGGTGACTACGAAGCCGCTGTGATCTGCGCCGGCTTCGGCGGGAGCTCCCTGGGTGCGACCCCCACAGCAATGGCCAACATGTCGGCGGTGGCTCAGCGGTACGGACCGGCCCACAGGGCCTTCATTGTGGTGCCGCTGGTGTCTGGCTTCTTCGTGGACATCAGCAACGCCGTGGTGATTCAGCGCTTTCTGAATTGGTTCGGTTGATCACACACGCAGTCAGAAGCGCAGCGTCGTTCGGATCACTCCGGCCCAGACGCCAAGGGTGGGGTTGCCGGATGGAGTTGGGGACAGAAGCGCCTCGGAGAGATCCAACGTCGTGGTCATGGCGCCGCGAGGGCGGCTCAGCCAGAAGACCGCTGGCGTCAGGGTGAGACGGTCACTGACCTCGATCCTGTAGGAGAGCTCGTAGGCGAGGCCGCCGTCGTTGATGGAGCTCAGCCCGGGGGCCTGGATGGCCGTCACATGGGCTGGGGACCCCACGGCGAATCCCAGGCTGTTGCCCTGGCCCAGCACATCGCTCCAGACCAGACCGGCATACCAGGACCTTGTACGGATGCTGGATCCATCGGCTACGGGAGTGCGACCGAAACGGAAGCTGTCGTGGCCCCAGCCCACACTGATCGAAGGCAGCCAGCCGGAGGAGCGGGGTTGCCAGTAGCCCGCCACGGACCAGGAGCCGAGGCTTCCCTGGCTGGACTCTTCGGCCAGCTGGCTGGCCAGAGGTGTCCCCCTCAGCCTCACCTGGGCGCCGCTGAGGGTGTAGGCCCCGGTGATGTTCCATTGGGGTCGGGTCAGGGCCAGTTGGATGGTGCTGGTCTGGCCGGAGTTCGCCGAGAACAGGCCGCCGCCCTGGGCAGAGCTGCCGGCTCGGCCGGCGACGTACGCAAAGCCGAGGCTGAGACCCTGCAGCGAGCCCTTGGGCTGCCACCAGGCACCGAAGCCTCCGCCGAGCCGCTTGCTGTAGGCACCCGGTGCTCCGGCGTACTGGAACAGGTCGAGAATGGGGGACTGGTTGTAAACGCTCGGCCACACGGGCAGCATGTCGAGTTGCATGATCCGCGCACCGAAGCTGAAGCGGATCTCGGGAGTGAGGGGGATCTGCAGGTAGGCCCTGTTGATGCTGATCTGTTGCACCGCGCAGTTTCCTTCTTCCGCGGTGCAGCCAGGCTCCTGGAAGGCGAAATCCAGCCGCGACAGTGGTGTGGGAGCGTTGGAGACAAAGCCGGATCGGGCGAAGTTGCCAGCGCGGAAGCGGATCCGCAGCAGATCCTGGCCGGTGACGCTGGTGTCGATCGTCAGCCTCGTCTCGTGGTTGAAGCTGAGACCATTGAGCAGGGGAGCTCCCGCTGCCGTGTTGCTGGAGGTCTCGATTGCGCTGCCGGTGTAGTGCAGTGCCCCCAAGGCGCCATTGATCTGCAGTTGCACCGTTGTGGTGGGCGCGAAATGGAGGGCTTCCAGTTTCTCGACCTCCTTCATCGTCTCGATGTCTTCGGTGGCTGGCTGGGGCGCCTCAATCGGGATGTCCTGGGCGAGCAGGGGGGCTGTTGCACTCACCATCCAGGCCACCGCGCAGCACCGAAACCAGGGCTGGATGGACCTCATGCTGTTGGCAACCCCGTCTGCATGCCATGTCGGTTCGTTCTCCAGCCTTTGACAGGGTTGTGACCGGCATCGTGTCGATCACCGCACAGGTCGACATCGGGTACGGGTTTCACTCTCCAGCGCGCTGATGTGCCCCATCCTGCGGATCAGAGGGGGCAGGGGAAACCGCCCTTCACCTGACCACACAGCCTGGAAAAGGTTGAAAACGTCATTCTGGCTTTACGGTGTTGTCATGAAGAGGAGCCCCTGACAGTCATTGATCAGGGCATCGTCGAAGCGCAACATAGTTCTTGCTACTTCCATGGGCCTGGACGCCATGGTTGTTTTCCAGCACGCGTTCCTTCTTCAGGACACTTACAGACTTCACTCGCAGGACTCATCGTCATGTCGGCTTCAACAAAAACCGCAGCACAGGTCCACGTCAAAAACTATGCCGAATCAGAAGGCGGGATGTGGGATTCTCAGGAGCCCCAGCTCCTCGATCCGCGGGTCATTGAACCACGCATGTATCTCGCCAGCGCAGCCAGTCACAGTGGCTGGGGTTTCCACAGCCGTGCCGAACTCCTGAATGGTCGCCTTGCCATGCTTGGTTTCGTGATCGGCCTGGCCATTGAGGCCCTCTCCGGCCAGGGAATCCTGCAGCAGCTTGGCTTGGGTGCCTTGCTGCAGCACGGATGATCAGCTGCGGCCCCATCGGCCCGCCAGACTGCAGAACCAGGCCGGCGCCATGCTGGCCTCCAGCAGTGGTCCGTCTTCATGGCCCCCTCGGGTTCGACCCTTGAACGCCTGCGCAGCCATCTGCACCAGACCCGGCTGCTGGGCTCGATCAGCAGTGCCCTCTACTACGACCAGAACACGGTGATGCCAGCGGCTGGGGCCGCCTGGCGAGGGGAACAGCTGGCCCTGCTGGCCGGCCAGCTGCACGAGCGCCAGAGCAGCGATGAGCTGGCCGATCTGGTGGCGGCGGCTGAGGCCGAGCTCGATCCTGAAGCTCCGCCGCAGCGGCGTCGCAATCTGCAGTTGCTGCGGCTGGAGCAGGAGCGTCAGCGCTGCCTCGACCCAGAACTAGTGGCCGCCCTGGCCATGGCCCAGTCACGCGGCAATGCGGTCTGGCAGGACGCCCGGGCGCGCAACGACTTCGGCGCCTTCGCGCCGGCCCTGACCACGTTGATCCGGCTGCGGCGTGAGCAGGCCAGCCAGCTGGCCGACGCCGAACCGGTGCTCCGCAGCCCCTGGGAGATCCTGGCCCAGCCCTTTGAGCCGGATATCAGCGTGGCGAGGCTGGAGGCATTGTTTGCCCCCCTGAAGGCCGAGCTTCCGGCTTTGCTGGACCAGGTCACCTCTGCTGCAAACACAGCGGCTTCCACCACAGCAGCTGCCAGTGCAGCAGTGCCCACTGCCGACCTGCCCGAGGGCCTGCAGGAGAGTCTCTGCGCGGCGCTGCTCGACGACTGGGGCTATGACCCCAGCCGCTGCCAGCGCTCCCGTTCCGCCCACCCCTTTTCCTGCACGGTTGGCCCCCAGGACTTCCGCATCACCACCCGGGTGGTGCCTGGCCAGCCGCTTTCAGCCTTTCTGGCCACTGCCCACGAGTGGGGCCACTCCCTCTATGAGCAGGGCCTGCCTCAGTCCGACGACCATTTCTTTCCCTGGCCCCTGGGAGAAGCCACCTCCATGGGTGTGCATGAATCCCAGTCATTGTTCTGGGAGTGCCGGGTGGCCCGCAGCCGCGCCTTTGCCAACCGCTGGCATCCTCGCTTCCGCGACGGTCTGGGGGCTGATCCCTGGGGAGGCGCCGCCGGCTTCTGGCGCTCCCTCAACCCACTGCGGCCGGGCCTGATCCGGGTCGAGGCCGATGAACTCAGCTACGCCCTGCACATCGTGATGCGCTTTGAGCTGGAACTGGCCTTGCTGGAGCAGGGGATGCCGGTCGAGGACCTGCCGGAGCAGTGGAACCGCCGCATGCGCGACCTGCTCGGAATCCAGCCACCCAACGACGCCCAGGGGTGCCTTCAGGACATTCACTGGGCCGAAGGACTCTTCGGGTATTTCCCCTCCTACGCCCTGGGCCATCTGATCAGTGCCCAGCTGGCCGAAGCCATGGAGCGGCGGACTGGTCCGATCGAGGAATGCGTGGCGGAGGGTCAGGAGGAGAGGCTGCGCGGCTGGCTGGCGGAGCAGGTCTGGCCGCTGGGTCGCTCGGTGAACGGCGAGGAGCTGGTGGAGATGGTCACCGGCCAGCCCTTGCGTGCGGATCCGTTCCTGACCTATCTCAGGCAGAAGGTGCTCCGTCTGCTGGCTCCGGACTGAGTGCCTGATGGGATGGCGAAGCGGTCTGGGGCGATCCGTAGGATGCCCGCCAGCCGTTTTGAAGTGCTTCATGGCGAACATTGATCAAGCCCCAAGCCGCATGATGATGAATCTGCTGCATGTGCTGCCGGCCTTCGCCGATGAAGCGGAACTGCGGCTGAACACGATTGTGGAGCTGAACAGCAACACCATTAACAAATACGAGCTGATCACCGAAACCGGGCAACTCAAGCTTGATCGTGTTGGCTATTCCTCCCTTGCCTATCCTTTTGCCTATGGCTGCATCCCCCGCACCTGGGATGAGGATGGCGACCCGCTTGATATCGAAATCGTGAGCGTGACCGAACCTCTGGTGCCCGGCAGCCTGGTGGAAGCCCGCATCATCGGCATCATGAAATTTGATGATGGCGGTGAAGTGGATGACAAGGTGATTGCCGTGTTGGCTGATGACAAGCGCATGGACCACATCACCTGCTACACCCAGCTCGGTGATCACTGGCTCAAGGAAACCCAGTACTACTGGGAGCACTACAAAGATCTCAAGAAGCCTGGCACCTGCCGTGTCAATGGCTTCTTCGACAGTGCTGAAGCCGTGAAGATCATCAAAGAGTGCGAAGCGCGTTATCTCGAGGTCATCGAGCCCCAGCTGGTCGGCTGATCCTCATCGGAGCCTCCCGACCAGAGGCCGGCAGGGCTGGGGGCCAAGGAGCCTTCGGTTCCAAGCGCCACTCAGCGGGGCTCCCTAGTCTTCTTTGCAATGACGTTGTCTCTTCCAATCACCTTGACAGCCATGGTGCGCTTTCTTCACTCCCGGTCTGTCGCGGCACTGATAGCCCTGCCTGTACTGGCGAGTGCTGGGTCCCTGGGTCTGGGCGCCACCGCCGTGGTGGCGGAAGAGGCCACGTCGTCTTTGCCTTCAGCTGGCGAGTCACCTGCCACCGGACCCGCTGTCAACCAGCCCCAGACAAGCCTTTCGACTCCCGCAACAACGGCTCCCGCAGCAACGACTCCCGCGACGGTGGTTTCCCCTGACACGCCGCCTCCAGGGGCCGCTCTGGCTGGACCTGGGGCTGCTGACGCTGCCACAGCGCCGATCACCCGTGAGATCCTCCTGGAGCTTGGGCGGCGCACCATCAGCCTGCGGGAGAACGGCAAGGTGATCAGCAGCTGGCCAGTCGCCATCGGTGATCCCAGGACCCCCACCCCCACGGGCCGCTTCAAGGTTGAGAACAAGGTGGTCAATCCTCAGTACCAGAGCACGAAGAGCGGCAAGATCAACCCTGTCGTGGGTGCCAATGGTCCGCTGGGTGATCGCTGGCTCGGCTTCAAGAGCAGTGGCGTAAACCAGTACGGCATCCATGGCACTCCCAGCGCCTGGTCCTGGACCGTGAGTTCCCGCTCGGCGGTCACCAATGGCTGCGTGCGCATGTTGTCCGACCATGTCCGCAAGCTGTTTGACCTGGTCGAGGTGGGGACGCCTGTGGTGGTGACCCGCTGATCGGGCAGGAACCAAAAACATTCTGCAGATCCACCCGCGAAGGCCTAGGTAGGACGGGATCAGCCCGTAGTGTCATGAGCATCTTCGTGATCGAATCAACGCAATCGTTGCTGTTGGCGCGATTGCACGCTTTCGATCTCCGCCGGCTCCATGGCCCGTTCTGTTCCCCTTCGCGCTGGATTTCCGTTGCATCCCTCGGATCACCCCCACAGCTTTGATCCGCTCAACAGCACAGCTCTGAAGTGGTGCAGCAATGGCGAGCTCTCCGAGCTCGATCTGCATCGCATTCTCAGCCGTCTGTCCCAGGTGGATCCGGTGGCGGGTCCGTTGGATCCCCAGGCCTGCGATCTGGCCAGCTGATCTGACGGGCCAGGGCCAGGGCCATGCCATCCCGGCTGGCCAGTCCCCGCAGTCGGCTCAGCGGCAGACCTCGGGCCGGTAGCCCATGGGGCAAAGCCCCCTCCCGGGATTGCGGCAGGTCGAAGACCGGCAGCTGGCGCAGTCCTTGGGAGAGCAACTGTTCCTCCAGTTGAGCCAGGCTGGCGCAAAGTGGTAACCAGACCAGTTCGCCGCGGCGGCAATCCAGCAGCCGCGGCTCACTGTCCATGGCGCAATCGTCGGCGGGACGGTTCGTTTGCTTATCCAGGCGGTGCGATGGGCCCTCTTGGGCGATCTGCTGGGTCGTCCAATGCTGTTTGGCGCTGAGGACCCGTTGCAGGTCCGGCAGGGTGACCAGCCCCATGGCCCACTCTCCCTCGCTGACGATCAAGGCGTGGCCATGGCAGGCCACCAGTTGATTCAGCGCCTGAAGAACCGGTGTATCTGCCTCCAGCACCAGAGGAGCTTCCGGTTCAAACGCCTCCGCCACCGATAAAGCCGTGAGTCGGCCACGCCGCTCCTCCTCCATCGGATCCGGTCCCAGCAGGCCGGGATCGTGCAGCCCCTGCCAGCGTTCCACCAGGGCCGCACTCAGACCGGCGGCTGCCATCAGCGGCAGCACGATGCGGATGTCGCGGGTGAGCTCGAACAGCAGCAGCAGGGCCGTGAGGGGAGCCCGGGCGCTGCCGGCCAGCACCGCCGCCATGCCCACCATGGCGTAGGCCGGCGGTTCGGCCACCGGCAGATGCAGACCGCTGTCTCCAAGAATCTGGCCGTAGCAATTGCCCAGCACCGCCCCGAGAAACAGTGATGGTGCGAAGCCGCCGCCCACGAATCCGGTGGCACTGCTCACGGCCGTGGCGAGCACCTTGACCACGAGCAGCACCGCCAGGGTGAGCAGGGGGATGCCGCCATCGCGGCCCAGCAAGGCTTCAATCGTGTCGTAGCCCACCCCCAGCACCTGGGGAAACAGCAGGGCCATGCCACCGACGGCAGCACCGCCGAGGGCGGTGGGCAGTCCAATCGGCAGGCGCCCCAGCCACTGCTGCAGCCTCTGGCTGCGCCCTGCGGCCAGCAGGCTGATCAGCAGCCAGGACATCAGGCTGGAGGCCACTCCCAGGCCGAGATACAGCGGCAATTCCAGGGGTGAGCGCACCTCGTAGGCCGGCAGCCTCAGGATCGGGGTATCGCCGAGGCAGAGCTGGGTGACCAGGCAGGAGGCCACTGCTGCCACCAGCACGGCCCGCACGCTGGGACGACCGGGAATCGCACTGAAACTGCCCTCCAGCGCGAAAAACACGCCGGCGATCGGTGCCTTGAAGCCGGCGGCCAGTCCGGCGGCCACCCCGGCCGCCACCAGTGTCTTCTGACTCTGGGGTGTCAGCCTGCCGCGTTCGCCCACCCAGAGGCCGATGTTGCCACCGCCCTCAACGCTGGGCCCTTCGGGGCCGAGGGAGGCGCCGCTGCCGAGGCTGAGCGAGGCTGCCACCAGCCGCAGCAGCGGCAGTTTCGGGGTGGCCGGCTGGCTGCCTTCCGCCATCGCCTGCAGGCTGGGCAGGCCAGGGCCGAGATCCCCGCCGATCCGGCGCAGCACCCCCACGGCCAGGCCCCCCACTGTCGGGACCACCACCACCGGCCAGAGATCCAGCCAGCCCGGCGCCGTTGGCAGGGGTGGCGGCGCCGGCAGCGGTGGAGCCGGTGGTGGCGGCAGGAATCCCAGGCCCCCCAGGCCGATCTCCAGCAGGGCCTTCAGCGGCGTGCTCCCTTCCGGCGACAGGGAAGGCAATTCCGGGGCCGGTGGCGCGGTGGAGGTTCCCAGGCTCAGCAGACCTTCCACGAAGGGGCCGAACAGGAAATTGTTGATGAAGCCCAGCAATTCATGGAACCCCACCACCGCCAGGCCGGTGGCGGTGCCCACCAAGGCGGCCCAGGCCAGCAGATTCCACTGGAAGGGCAGGGCCGTGGCCTCGGCGGACGACTGCTGCATGGCCGAGGCCGCGACCGCCTCGCCGCTTCAGGCCTCGGGCCGGACGCTGGCGAAGATCTCCTGCAGGATCTCGCCGGCGCCCTGCTGCTTGAGCGTGTGGGCCAGGGCGATGCCGATCGCTTCCGGATCCTCCTGGGGGCCACGGGCCTCGTCGCGGATCAGGCGCAGGCCATCGAGGCTTGCCACCATGCCGGTGAGCACCAGGTCGCCGCTGCCGTCCGGCCCCTCGAAGCGGGTGTTGACTCCGATCGGCACCTGGCAGCCGCCCTCCAGTTCCCGCAGGAAGGCCCTCTCCGCCAGGCAGCGGCGGGCAGTGGGGGTGTGCTCCAGCACCTTGATCTGCTGCAGCACGGCCTCGTCACCCTCGCGGCACTCGATGCCCAGGGCGCCCTGGCCCACGGCATGCAGAGAGATCGACGGGTCGATCAGTTCGTGGATGCGGTCGCCAAGGCCGAGGCGACCCAGGCCGGCTGCCGCCAGAATCAGGCAGTCGAACTCGCCGGAGTCGAGTTTCTCGAGGCGGGTGATCACATTGCCGCGCACATCCTTGAAGACGAGGTGCGGATAGTGGTGCCGCAACTGGGCCAGACGGCGCAGCGAGCTGGTGCCCACCACAGCTCCTTCCGGCAGGGTGGCCAGGGTCTTGTCCCTGTGCGTCTCGTGCACCACCAGGGCATCGGCCGGATCCTCCCGTTCGGTGATGCAGCCCAGCATCAGCCCCTCGGGCAGGTTGGTGGGCAGATCCTTGAGGCTGTGAACGGCGATGTCGGCCTGGTCCACCAGCATCTGGGCTTCCAGTTCCTTGGTGAACAACCCCTTGTCGCCGATCTTGGCCAGGGCCACATCCAGGATCTTGTCTCCCTGGGTGGCCATCGCTTCGATCGAGATCTCCAGGCCGCCATGGGCCTTGGCCAGCTCATCGCGCACCCAGTGGGTCTGCACCATGGCGAGCTGGCTGCGGCGGGAGGCAATGCGCAGGGTGGAGCCGGCCATCGAAAACCTTCGGTTGGCAGTCGAGCTGCCGATCAACAGCCGCCCAGCCTAAGGACCGGCCCGCTCTCGTCAGCCAGCAGCGCGATGCTCCGTGATCTGCCGATGCATCAATCCAGCTGCTGACGCATGAATCCAGCAGCTGATCAGTCATCCCGGCGGGCGTTCAGCCGAAGAACCGGCGGGCGTTCAGCCGAAGAAATCAAGGGGTAGTGGTCCCCAGGTGTCCTCTGCCTCCGGATCGGCGGGGCTGTGGCCGCTGATCAGCAGTCCTTCGCCCAGGCCGTTCTCCTGACGCAGGCTGAAGGTG
The DNA here is from genome assembly GCF_034931105.1 of Synechococcus sp. CCY9201. Taxonomy (NCBI): domain Bacteria; kingdom Bacillati; phylum Cyanobacteriota; class Cyanophyceae; order Synechococcales; family Synechococcaceae; genus Synechococcus; species Synechococcus sp. CCY9201. The sequence continues at coordinate 11,651 of NZ_JAYGIC010000130.1, forward strand.
CCGGTGTTCTGGTTGCCCTTGAGAAAGACCGGCCCAGCCTCGGCCGCCGCTGCGCCGGTGCCGCCCTGCGGGTCATGGCCATTCAGGGGGGCGAGGGGGCTCCAGTCCAGGGCGGCTTCGCAGTGGCGCAGGGTGGCTGTCGCAGCAGCGGCCGACGGGGCCATCACCCCCACGGTGAACCAGTCGCAGGCGGCCAGCCGCTCCTGCAGCTCCTGACGCAGCACCTGCCGTTCAGCCTCCGTGAGGCTGGGGGCGGTGCGCAGTCCGCGCAGGTCGACCAGGGCAGCGACAGCCATCAGGAAGAGGAATCGGCAGGGTTGCGCCAGATTGACAGGCAGACCGTCAGCCAGGCGAGGCCCACGGCTCCGCCGGCGATCAGGTCGCTGGGCCAATGGGCCCGCACCACCAGGGTGCTCAGCCACACCAGCGCCACCCACAATCCCGCCCCGAGCGTCAGCGGCCAGCGCAGCCGTGGATGGTGCGCCGCCAGAATCGTCACCATGGCGAAATAGAACACCACCCCGCCGGCGGCATGGCCACTGGGAAAGCTGCGTCCGTCCACCACCAGCAATTTCTCAGGCGGTCTGGAGCGATCGAAGAACGGTTTCAGCATCCGGTCCACGATCAGCAGGATGCCGGCGGTGGCCACCACCAGCATGGCCAGATCCCGCCACCATCGCTTGAACGACACATAGAACAGGGCGGCAAGCACCAGCACGAAGGTGAAGCCCACGCCACTGACCCGATACACCTGAACCAGAACTGTCCGCAGGGGGCCGCGGATGCTTTCGCTGATCCAGTCGAGCACCGCTGCATCGAACCGCGGCGGCTCTTTCGGATCCAGATTCGCCGCCAGTGCGCTGACCAGTCCAATGCAGATCAGAACCGTCAGAACGTCGCTCCAGCGGAGCTGGGGCCGTGGAAGGGACAGGCGCGCCATCAGGAGGCCTTCCGGTTGCGGGATCGCTTGCGCGGACGCAGCTCGTCCAGGGAGACCCGCCAGAGCTCCTGAACCCCGCGCTGACCCAGCCGTTCAATCCGATCGGCCGGCAGAGCGAAGCCATCGAGTTTGTGCCGGTCGCCCAGCAGAAGGGCGCTGACGCTGGCGGGCTGAATGGCGAGCAGGGAGGGATCCTGTTTCCAGAGATCCTTGACGTCGCTGGCATCCCCGAGGAACACGGCCGACCGTCCGCCATAGAAGAGAGTGCTGTAGCGCATGGTGCCCACCACCCACAGGGGTTCGTCCGGGCGGCTCTGGCTGCCCGCCAGCTGTTGCAGCTCACGCAGGGGAAGCTGGCGTTCCCGATCCAGCAGGGGACCAAGGGGTGCCACCACTCCGAACAGGACAGCCAGGAAGCCCGCCAGATTGGGAAGCCAGATCCAGTCGTTGCGGCGGCCCAGCATCAAGGCCAGGCCCACCAGGGCGGCCAGGCCGAGAAGCACCGCCAGCAGCTGGGGTAATCCTGAGGCGCTCAAGGCGGCGGCGAACTGGGGAAAGGCCGGATCGCGGCTGACCCAGCTGGGTGCCAGGGCGGCCGCGGCGGAACCTCCAGCCAGCAAAGCGATGTTCAACCAGCTGGCGAAGGCCCAGGTCGGGGGAGCCTGCCGGTCCCGTCGATCGGTGCTCAGGGGATGCCACAGCAGGGCCACCAGCAGGCTGGCGGCTGGAATGGCCGGCAGGATGTACCCCGGCAGTTTGGTGGCGGCGGCCGAAAAGAACGCCACGATCAAAACCAGCCACAGCAGCAGGATCGCCGGCAGGGCCGGGGCGTCGGCTTGGCGTGCCCGGGCCAGCGGCCAGGGGGCGGCCCGAGCGATCGCCTGGGGCAGGAACGGCGACCAGGGGAGCAGCAGCAGCAGCAGCCAGGGGAGGTAGAACCAGGGCGGTCCTGGGTGGTCATAGAGCACGCTGGTGAAGCGTTCCAGGTTGCTGAAACCGAGGAAGCCGCCGAGGAACGCCTGGCCATGGACCGCCGTGGCGGCGGCATACCACGGCAGGGCGATGCCGCAGAACAGCAGGGTCATCGCGGCCAGGGGGAAGGGCCGCAGCCAACGGGACCAATGGCCCCGCACCAGCAGGTCTGCGCCGATCACGATGGCAGGCAGCAACAGGCCGACCGGGCCCTTGGCCAGCACGGCGATGCCGGCAAAGCAGGCCATGCCCACCCGGCCCATGGCGATCAGGCGCCGGTTGGACGGATCCCGCTCCGCCACCAGATAGCTGAACAGCGCCAGGGTGATGGCGCTGGACAGAAACATGTCGGTGGTGGATGTGCGGCCCCAGCCGATCCAGGCGGGTGTGGTGGCCAGGACACCAGCCGCCAGCCCCGCCCGCGCCACAGCCTTCAGCCGCGATTCCCCAGCGGGCGCCCAGAGCAGCAACAGGCCGAACGTGGCCAGCACCACGGCACTGGCGGCCACTGCCACCGGCAGCCGCGCCGCCGCTTCGGAGACACCGAACAGACGGAAGCTCAGGGCCACCATCCAGTAGCCCCAGACCGGATAGTCGAAGAACGTGCTGTCGTTCCACCAGGGTGTGACCCAGTCGTTGCGCAGCAGCATCTGATGGCCCACTTCCACAAAGAGGGCCTCGGTCTTGTCCATCAGCCCGAGGGATCCGAGGCCGTTGAAGAAAGCCAGCCAGCAGAGCCCGATCAGCCCCACGATTGCCAGCAACGCCAGCCGGATCGGCTGGTCTTCCAGCACGCTCAGCCTGCTCTTCAATCCAGCACTCTGAACATCAGCCAGGTTCTGCAATCCAGCCACGCTGCCGATTGTGATCGACAGGTTAAGGCTCCGCCTCCGGGCCGGCAGGTTGAAGAGCGGGCCGCTTCAGGGGGTGTTCCAGACGAAGCGGGAGGAGGCGGCATAGTTCCAGACAAACACCACCACGATGCCGGCCAGCTGGGCCCAGAAAGTGTCGGGCGAGACGAAGCTGTAGAAGGCCGAGGCGAGGCCCACATTGGCCAGCACCGGCAGGGACGCCACCAGCAGGAATTTGAGCAGGCCCCGCAGCAATCCCAGGCCCCGCAACCGCTGAAAGCGGAAGGTGAGGGCGTTGTTGATCAGATAGTTCGAGCTGGCGGCGGCCACCACGGCCACAGGCAGGGCCTGTTTGAAGCTCAGGCGGTCGCCGGCCATCAGCAGGGCGGTCATCAGCAGCTGCACCGCCACACCGCTGATCCCCACCAGACCGAAGCTGATCGCCCGTCGGGGCAGCAGCCGAAAGCTGAGGCTGTGCAGGATCGAGATCAGGAAGTCCCAGAACACCGCCAGATCAAGCTTAGAGCTGCCGTAGCTGCGGGGCTGAAACGTGAGTGGGATCTCGGCGGCCCTGAGGCGGCCGCCGCTGACGGCCAGCAGTTCGTAGAGGAACTTGAAGCCGTTCACGTCCACGGCGCGGATCAGGGGCAGCACCCTGTCGAGCCGCAGCGCGAAGAAGCCGCTCATGAAATCGCTCAGCGGCCCATAGGCTCGGGCCAGGCTGAAGCGGGCCACGCTGTTGGCCCAGGTGGAGCCGGTCTCCCGGCGGCCGCTGAGACCGCGGATCTCGGCCCCGGGGTGGAAGCGGCTGCCGATCACCAGATCGAGCTCGCCGGCCTGCAGCGTCTCGAGAGCACGCAGCACCGAACCCGGTTCGTGCTGGCCGTCGCTGTCCATCACCACCGCCAGATCTCCGGTGGCATCCAGCAGCCCTTCCTTGATGGCGCTGGCCAGACCGGCCCGGCCGACCCGGCGGATCAGTCGGATCGCCGGTTCGCCATGGGCCAGCTGCCTCACCAGTTCGGCGGTGCCGTCGGCGGAGTCGTCGTCCACCACCAGGATCTCGAGATCGAACTGGCGGCGCAGCGACAGCAACTGAGCCAGCAAAGGCTCAATGTTGCCCCGCTCGTTGTAAGTGGGCAGCACGATCGAGACGCGGACCGGGGCCGGCGTCGCCATCGCAGGGGCCGGCTCGGACGAGGGGAGTGCGCTCAAGGGGTGAACGGGCGCTCCAGGCTCACCAGGCTCAGGATCACTTGATGTATTCCTTGAGCACGCCGTTGCGGTTGGGATGGCGGAGCTTGCGCAGGGCCTTGGCCTCAATCTGGCGGATGCGCTCGCGGGTCACATCAAAGATCTGGCCGATCTCCTCAAGGGTCTTCATGCGGCCGTCGTCGAGGCCGTATCGCAGGCGCAGCACATCGCGCTCGCGTGGGCTGAGGGTGGCCAGCACGCCTTCGAGGTCTTCGCGCAAGAGATTCTTGGCCACGTCCTGCTCGGGATTCTCGATGTCGGCTTCGATGAAGTCGCCGAGGCGGGAATCCTCCTCCTTGCCGATCGGGGTCTCCAGGGAGATGGGCAGCTGGGCACTCTTGGCGATGAAGCGCAGCTTCTCGATGGTCATCTCCATCGATTCCGCGATCTCCTCTTCGGTGGGCTTGCGGCCGAATTCCTGGGAGAGGGTCTTGGTGGTTTTTTTGATGCGGGAGATGGTCTCGTACAGGTGCACCGGCAGGCGGATGGTGCGGCTCTGATCGGCAATGGCGCGGGTGATGGCCTGGCGAATCCACCAGGTGGCGTAGGTGGAGAACTTGTAACCTTTCTCGTGGTCGAATTTCTCAGCGGCCCGGATCAGACCGAGGGAACCTTCCTGGATCAGGTCCTGGAAGCTCAGGCCCCGGTTCATGTACTTCTTGGCGATCGACACCACCAGGCGCAGGTTGGACTGCACCATCTTTTCCTTGGCACGACGGCCGAGCATCAGTCGACGCCGGAACTTGATCACCGGCATGTCCAGCAGGACAGCCCATTCCTTGGTATCGGGGTAGTGGCCCTTGTCGGCTTCGAACTGGCTGGCGAGTTCTTCAAGCTGAAGCAGGTCGGCGATCTTGCGGGCCAGCTCAATCTCCTCATCAGGGCGCAACAGGCGGATGCGGCCGATCTCCTGCAGATAGACGCGGATCGAATCCTCGGTGTAGACGCCCTTCGGCCCCACCTTGATGCTGGCGAGGGCCTTGGCGTCCTTGGCTGATTTCTTCTCGGCGTCCGCTTCGGTGCTGCTGCTGGTCAGGAGCTCATCGGCCGCCAGGTCCAGGTTGGCGGGGGCTCCGGCCACCTCTGCGGTTTTGGCCTTGCTGCTGCGGGACGCTCCCTTGGTGGCAGCGGTCTTTGCGGCAGGGGTCTTGGCAGAAGCGCTCTTGGCGCTTGCCTTAGTGGCGCTGCTCTTGGCGGCTTTTGCGGTCGTGTCCTTGGCGCTGCTCTTGCGGCTGCTGCTCTTGGTGGTGCTGGCCTTCTTCTCCTCGCTGCCCGTTTCGGCGCTCTTGGAGGTGCGACTGGCCCGCGGCTTGGCCTTGCTGGCTTTGGCGGCATCCAGGTCGGCCTCGGCGGCGGGAGGTGTCTTGACGATGACCGACTCCCCGGACGCGCTGGCCACCATCAGGATCTCCGGCGCGGCGGACTTGGCTTTGGCGGTGGGCTGGGCGGCGACTGGGCTCATCGGATGCGGCAAGACGATGGTGTGGGTGGAGCGAGGCTGGGGGATCGGGACGTTCATTCCGGTGGAACGCACCGGTGGAACATCAGGACAATCAGGGATGTCAGGAGTCGTCCGATCGAGAGCGCCCTGACGACAGGACGAGGCAATCGGCAGGTGGAGGCCCCGGGTCAGGAGCCCTGCGGAACGGTTCGGTTCAGAATCAAACGCGGTCGAGTCAGGTCGTTCAGCGCTCTGAAAGCCAGATCAGCCCAGGGCCGGTTCCCTTGAGTCTTCCCCGGTCTGCCCAGAAGGGAGCAAGCGGGAAGGATGCGGCAGCAGAACTGCCGGCCGGACCGTCACTGCGGCTCCACAGGCATAACGGTGCCTGGAAGCATGGCGTGACCGAACCGCTGGAGCGGACCGGTCGCAGGACGTGCGGGGAACCTGATCGAAGGCTGAGAACCTGACCGATGGGGGAGAGGATGGAGAACGGAGCCGAGACAGTGCTGTCAGGGGTGGTCGCAGACCTGGAGGACCTGATCTCAAGGATGGTCCTGCACTTCGGGTCTTCCCTCTGGACGGAACTCTGTCGGGTTCCGACAGCAGCTTTGAAACTGCTCAACGCCATTATCTTAAGAAGACAGGGAGACAGCCGCAACTTCCCTGTCCGTTTTTGACGCCCCTGATCTGGTGCACGGCTTCGTGCAGGTGTGGCTCGAGGCCGGTCGGGAGGGGCAGGTGTTCACCTATGCCAATCCCGATCGGCTCGTTCTGGGGCCAGGGGATCTGGTGGCGGTACGCCTGCAGGGTCGGCGTCATGGCGGTCTGGTGGTGGAGACCCTCGTCGAGGTTCCCCCCGAGCTTCTGGGCCGCACCCTGGAGCCGGTGCTGGAGCTGCTGCAGCCCGCCGCCGTAGACCCACGCTGGCGTGCCTGGATCGCCCAGGTGGCCGATCAGTGCCACACCAGTCTGTTCCGAACCCTCAAGAGCGCTTTGCCGGCCGGCTGGCTGGGCCAGCGCCGCAAGACTTCGCTCAGCCGTGCCTCGGTGGGGGCCGCCGCCCGGGCCCTGGCACGCAGCTGGGTCGCGTTGCCGGCCGAGCATCCGGCTGCTCCTGTTTCCACCACCGAACGGCAGGGCCGTTTGCTGCAGGCCTTGGCCGAGGGGGGAGGCCAGTTGCCACTGACGGCCCTCCAGGCGGTGGAGGGCTGTTCGCCGGCGGTTCTGCGCACCCTGGAGCGGCGGGGATTGCTGCGCCGTTGCCCACCGCCTGCCTCGTCTTCGTCCGATGACCCCGGCGGGCATCGGCTGACGCCGGCCCAGCAGGAGGCCGTCGCGGCGATCGAGGCTGCGGCCCCTGCCCAGGCCCTGCTGCTCTGGGGTGTGACGGGGGCCGGCAAGACCGAGGTCTATCTGCAGGCGGCGGCCTCCTGCCTGGCCAGGGGGGAGAGCGTGCTGCTGCTGGCCCCGGAGATCGGCCTGATCCCCCAGTTGCTGGACCGTTGCCGCCAGCGGTTCGGCGCGCAGGTGCTCGAATATCACAGCGGCATGGGCGACGCCGAGCGGGTGCGGGTCTGGCGGAGCTGTCTGGAGGCGGCTGCCGAGCCCGTGGCCCTGGTGGCGGTGGGAACCCGCTCGGCGGTGTTTCTGCCGCTGCCCCGTCTCGGTTTGATCGTGCTGGATGAGGAGCACGACGACTCCTACAAGCAGGAGAGTCCGATGCCCTGCTATCACGCCCGCGATGTGGCCCGGCTGCGGCTGTCTGGCTCTGGTGCGCGGCTGGTGCTCGGCAGTGCCACGCCGTCGCTGGAAACCTGGCTGCGCTGCCAGGGCGAGGCCGCCGACACCCGGCTGTTGCGCCTGCCCGAGCGGATCGGGGCCCGGCCGCTGCCGCCCGTGCGGGTGGTGGACATGCGGATGGAGCTGGTCGAGGGGCATCGACGCCTGCTCAGCCGGGCCCTGATGGGGCGTCTGCAGACCTTGCAGGAACGCGGTGAACAGGCCGTGGTGCTGGTGCCGCGGCGTGGCTACCGCTCCTTTCTCAGTTGCCGCAGTTGCGGCGAGGTGGTGCTCTGCCCCCACTGCGACGTGGCCCTCACCGTGCACCGCAGTGCCCGTGCCGATGGCGCCGGCCATGAGTGGCTCCGCTGCCACTGGTGCGATCACCGCAGCCCGATCAGCCATCGCTGCGGCCATTGCGGTTCCACTGCCTTCAAGCCCTTCGGTGCCGGCACCCAGCGGGTGATGGAGCAGCTGGCCGCTGAGCTCGAGGGCCTGCGGGTGCTGCGTTTCGATCGGGACACCACCCGCGGCCGCGACGGTCACCGCCGCCTGCTCGAGCGCTTCGCCGCCGGTGACGCCGACGTGCTGGTGGGCACCCAGATGCTGGCCAAGGGGATGGATCTTCCGCGGGTCACCCTGGCGGCGGTGTTGGCCGCCGATGGGCTGCTGCATCGCCCCGATCTGCGTTCCAGCGAGCTGAGTCTGCAGTTGCTGCTGCAGCTGGCCGGCCGGGCCGGCCGTGGTGAGCGACCCGGCGAGGTGCTGGTGCAGACCTACTGCCCGGAGCATCCGGTGATCCGGCACCTGGTGGATGGGCGCTACGAGCAGTTTCTGGTCGAGGAGCTGGCCCTGCGCCGCCAGGCGGGCCTGGTGCCGTTCAGCCGCGCCTGCCTGCTGCGCCTGGCCGGGCCGAGCGCCA
>NZ_JAYGIC010000131.1:0-17182 GCF_034931105.1 Synechococcus sp. CCY9201
GGGCCGGGGTGCTGGCCCTCGAGACGATGCCCGCTGGCCGGCCCCCTGCCGGTAGTCGCTGGTTGGAGCAGGGACGGCGCGGGCGCCTGGTGCAGCCGCGTCACTGGCGCCGCCGGGGCCTGGAGCAGCAGGCGGCGACGTTGCAGCAGGAGGCCTGGATCGTCGATGCCGGGCTGGCACCCTGGGGGCAGGGGGTGCTGGTGGGGCAGATCAGCCTGGTTCGCCCGCTGGCACGCCAGGCGGAGCCCCCTGATCCGGCCTGGATGGAGGAGCGCCTGCGCCAGGGCCTCAGCCAGCTGGAGAGGAGCCTGGGGAGCCTCGCCGGGCCGTACCGGCAGGTGCCGGTGACCTTCTGCGACGACGGAATCCCTCTGGCGGGCCCGATCGATGCGGCACCGGGACTCTGGGCCTTCACCGGGTTCAGCGGTGCCTTCGCCCAGGTGCCGGTACTGGCGCCGCGGCTGGCCCAGGCCATGGCCCTGGCAGCCTCCAGACCGAAGCCCGGCTGACAGAGCTGCCTGGATCCAGCAAGCTGGCCGCCATGACGATCACCAGCCCCGACTCCGGTGCGCCCCCACCAGGCCCCGTGCCGTCCGCAGGCCGGGGGGTGCGCTCGCTGCCCCACCGCTGGGCGGGCCTGAGTGATCACGACCAGGTGGGGGTGTGCCTGGCGGCCGTGGCTGGCGCGCTGGGGTGCTGGGCCCTGTTCTGGCCGGTGCCCACCGAGGTGACGGGGCAGGGGGTGCTCGTCTATCCGAACAACGCCGGCCTGCTCAATGCCCGCTCCGGCGGCCAGGTGCGGCAGATCTTCGTGCAGGTGGGGGATCGGGTGAGCCGGGGCCAGGTGCTGATGGAGCTCTACCTGCCGGTGCTGGAGAAGGAACTGCAGCAGCAGAAGGGGAATCTGGCCCAGCTCGAGCTGCAGAACCGTGAACTCGATCAACGGGACCGGCTGCGGCTGGCCACCGAGCGGCTGAGTGTCGACACGGCCCTGGCCAAGCTCGCCGACGACCGCGACCGCTTCGAGGCCCTGCAGGCCACCTATGCCGACAAGCTGCGCAACCTGCGCTGGCTCAGCCAGCGGCAGGTGGTGGCGCCGCTCTCGAGTGAGGTGGTGGGTGCCGAACAGGGCTTCACCACCACCAGCGTCAATCTCGATGCCACCCGCACCCAGGAGAAGGAGGTGCTCACCAGCTATGAGCAGGTGAAGCTCACGATCGACACCCAGGCACTGCAGCGTCGCTACCAGATCGACGATCTGAAGCGCCAGGTGCGGGTCACCGAGGCCCGCATCGCCTTCGACGGCAAGGTGGTGGCCCAGCGCGACGGCAGGCTGCTGGATCTGCAGGTGATCGAGGGCCAGACCGTGAGCACCGGCCAGCGGCTGGGCACCCTGGGGCGAGCCGCCGCCCCCACCGCCCACGAGGCCCCCCTGCGGGCCGTGGCCTTCTTCGCCCCGGCCGATGCCCGGCGGCTCCCCCCGGGACTGCCGGTGGAGGTGGTGCCCCTCTGGAACCAGCGCGGGCGCTTCGGCGGGATCGTGGGCAAAGTCAGCCAGGTGCTCACCCTGCCCGCCACCGAGGAGGACATCTCCACCACGATCGGCAACCCCCAGCTGGCCCAGGAGCTGGTCAGCAAAGGACCCGTGATGCGGGCCGAGATCGCCCTGGAGCGCGATCCCAGCAGCCTCGACGGCTACCGCTGGACCCTCTCGCGCGGCAGTGGCGTGTTTCCGGTGCGGGACGGGCTCACCATCGCCAGCCACGCCTACGTGGAGTGGCGCACACCGATCAGCTACCTGATTCCCGGCCTGCGCTCGATCACCGGTGGCTATCGCAGCCAGGGCATGGACCGGCGCTGGAACCTGCCCTTCCTGCGCCAGCCCGACACCCTGCCATGACCCCCTCCCCCCGCCGCCCTCTTCTGCGCAACGGGCTGCTCCAGCAGGAACTGCCCTGGCTGGCCAGCGAGGTGGTGCTGCTGGTGGTGCTCTTCAACGCCAACCCGCCGGAACTCTGGTTCTGGCTGGTGGTGCTGCTGGTGATCCTGGGGTACCGGATCGAGCGCTGGTGGTCATCTCGATCGGATCGGGACTGAGCCAGGTCCGTGACTCAGCCTGTCCGTCTGTGGAAGCGGCCCAGGATGAGGGCGATCAGGATGGCGATGTAGAGCTGGCCCGCGATGGTGATCACCACGGTGATCACCTGCCCGGTCACGCTGGCGCTGCGGAGCACACCCGAGCCCACAGTGGTGAGGATCGCGAAGGAGGCCGCCATCAGGGCCGGTGCCATCGCCACAGCGTCGGCGTTGTGCTGGTTCAGCAGCGGCAGGGCGGAGATGGCGAAGGCGCCCGGATGCAGCACCCACAGGGCGACCAGCATCACGCCGCCGGCGATGCCGACCAGCAGATAGCCGGAGGTGGCTCCCATCACCACGGCCAGGGTCACGAAGGGCTCGCGCACCAGGGTCTTCACCTTGCGCATCAGCGCCAGCAGAAAGAACAGCAGCCAGGCGATCACATGCGGCACCGTGACGATCCGCCCCAGCGGTGGATCGAAGGCCAGGGCCAGATGCCACACCCCCTCCAGAGCGATCGCCACGCCGCCGAGCCCATAGACCAGCGGCCGCGTGCTGACCAGGGGCGAATACCGCGTCACCGTCGTGATCAGCACCACCGCCAGGCTGATCAGCAGCAGCGAGAGCAGCCAGACCTGCGACTGACAGAGCGGCAGCAGCAGAATCAGCAGCACCTCGGTGGCAAGGGTGAGGATGTAGCCCCGATGGCGGTGCCGCAGCCTCTGGATCTGCTCGTGGGTGAAGGGCATGGCGGCTCCGGTCAGGGCCCGGGGGGCGAGGGTCGCTGCTCGCTCAGGTGCAGCTCAGTGAGCTGCAGCTCAGGGGCATAGGGCGCCTCGGGATCGCGGGAGACCGGCAGCAGTTCCCGCAGCAGCCTGGCGTAGGTGAGGTTCACGTTCACGGTGGCATTGAGCCGCTGCACCAGGCTGTTGATCAGCCGCTCCTGGGTGATCGACAGATCCACCTCGTTGGAGAGGCCGGTGCGGTAGCGCAACCGCACATCGCGGAAGGCCTCCATGGCGGCCGCCACGCCGCGGCGGGCGGAGCTCAGCTTGGCGAGGCTGGCCTCGTGGTTGAAGAAGGCCTGCTCCAGCCGCAGGCGGATGTCATTGCGGCGGGCGGCGAACTGCTGGGCCGCGGCGGCTTCCCGGCGGGCCAGGCTCCGCACCCGTGCGGCGGTGGTGCCGCCATCAAAGAGCAGCCAGCGCAGGGTGAGTCCGATCGACCAGTCGTAGCCGCTGGTGTTCAGCACGGGGATGACCGTGCCACCGCAGCAGCCGCCGCCACTGACGCTGATGTCGAACTGATTGGTGTTGGCGCCGTAGCCGCCGGCGGCGGCGAACAGCGACAGGGTCGGCAGCAGGGCGGCGGCGGCCGCGTCCTTCTCCCGGGCCAGGGCCTCGCGGGTGGCCAGCACCGCCTCCAGTTCCGGGTTGTCGCGGTACGCGGCCAGCAGGCTGGCCTCCAGGTCGAGGGGCCAGCGGGGTTGCACCTGGATCGGATCGGAAGCGCTGGGGGTCACCTCCGGCGGCAGGTTGAGCACCACGCCGAGCTGGCGCCGGGCCACGGCCCGGTCGGCCAACGCCTGGATCAGCAGCTCCTGGTCGCTGGCCTCGATGGCGCGGCGGCGCAGCACATCCAGCCGCGGCACAAGGCCCGCCTGCTTGAGATCAAGGGCGTCCTGAAGGATCACCAGGTCGTTGCGCACCGTGGCGTCGCGGATGCGCACCAGCTGGTCGGCCTGCTGCAGCTGGTAGTAGGCCTCACTCACCTGCAGCTGCAACCGGCGCAGGTCGTTCGCGTAGGCCTGGCGGCTCTGCTGCAGGCGGGCCCGGGCGGCTCTCACCTGGGGCGTGCGGGCGAAATCGAGCAGCGCGTACTGCAGTTCCAGGCCTGCCTGAACGCTGTTCACCGATTCATTCAGGTAGGCGCCGCCGCCGGTGGGCACCGTCAGGGCACCGCCGGTCGGCTGGCCCGTCGCCGTGGCCAGACCATTGGTCGAGAACTGCGGCCCGAAACCCAGCCTGGTGTTGCCCACGGGGGAATAGAAGCTGGTCCCGCTCTGGCTGCTGCCGCCGCTGGCCACCGCACTGATCCGGGGCCAGTAGGTGCCCAGGGCCGCCTGCAGCTCCGCCAGGGCCGCTGCCACCTGCTCGCGCTGGCCCTGCAGTTCGGCGCTGCCCCGAAAGGCCATCGCCAGGGCCTGCTCCAGGCTCAGGCCCTGGATCGAACCCCGCCGCAGCTGCTCAGCCGTGGGCAGGCTCAGGGGCGCGGGCGCGTCCAGTTCCGCCGGCAGGGGCCCGGAGGCCTCGCGGTTGGGTGCCAGCAGGGTCTGCGGCAGGGGTGGGGTGGCGTCATCTGCGGCGGCTGGTGCCTCTTGCTCTTGCGGCAGCAAGGTGTCGAGGGTGCGCAGCTGCTGGTCGAGTTCCCGCCAGCTGCGCTCCAACGGCTCGGTGGATCCCTCGGGCAGCGACGTCGACCGGTTGGTCTGGGCCTGGCTGGGGGCGAGCAGCCCCGGCTGGCCGGGCCATACGGCCATCGCCGGCAGCAGCAGCAGGCCGAGCAGCGGCACGTGGTTCAGCTTGCGGTTGCCCTGCCGGCCACCTCGGCTCCTGCCCATCCGCTCCGATTCGTCCCGTCTGATCGGCGCCAGTCTCATCGGCGTCAGTCTGAACGCTGCAAGCCTGATGGATGCAAGTCTGATGGCAGCCAATCTGGTGGACCCGGCTCAGAAGGTCAGGGTGACCTGCAGGCCGCTCGAGAGGATGCCTGGCCAGGCCCCGCGAGCGCCCGGATTGACGATCCACTGCAGGGTGGGCTGGAGATTGAGGTTGTCGTTCAGGCGAAGCTGATAGCCCAGCTCCACCACCCCCTCCTGGCCCAGCGGCGGCTGGAGTCCGGGGCTGAAGCCGGTGCGGGCCATCCCCAGGGCCAGCACATCCCGGGGGCGCCCCGGGAAGGGGCCCAGCACCACCACGCCGGTGCTGAGGTTGGTGCGGATGGAATTGAAGGCCGGATCCAGACCGAGGGTGGCCGCGAACCAGAGCCGTCGATCGCTGCCGGGCCCGCTGCCCACCGGCAGGCTGAGGCTGCTGTAGAGGCCGCGGTTGGGGCCGCTGCCGAGGTAGCCGCCCAGTTGCAGTGACCCCGGCGGCAGCCGCAGCGGCGTGGATGGGGGCAGCGCTGGGGGCAGGCTGGTTGGCTTCAGCCAGTCGGGCGTGAGTTCCAGCTGCACCATCTGCAGCCAGCCCCCCGGCCCTGCCATGGATCCTTCGATCCCGAACCGACGCACCTGGGCGGCCATGGCTGTCAGATCGAAGCCGGCCACGTCCAGTCGCAGCTCCTCGGAGGGGCGGAGGCTCAGCACGGCGCCCGGGGCATGCAGGGGGGCCACGGGGAAGTCGGCGGTGCCGAGACCGGGGGCCGTGTTCAGGGACCCATGGACGTAGTAGCTGGCCAGCGGTGCGGTGAAGAACTCTGGATCGAGCGAGAGCAGGCCGGCCCGCAGGCCCCAGGAGCCTGGGAGGGTCTCGCGCCGGATCTCGGCGGCGCTGAGCCAGAACCCCGGCGGATCGGCGAGCTGCTGCAGGGGAATCACCGCGCCGATGGATTCGGCGTAGTTGGGGTTGCCGTTGATGAAGGTCAGATCAGTCCGCATCGACCAGCGGCTCGCCTCGGAGCCGGACTGCCGCCAGGGAAGGATGACGATCTGCAGGGTGGATTGCTGGATCCAGCTGGCCCGGGAGGCCTTGCCCCCGACGGGATTAGCCATGGGTTCGGCCTGGATCTCCAGCTGCAGCTGCAGCCATTCCGGCAGCCCCAGCCACTCCTGCAGGCTGCCCCAGCCCGTTGGTTCAGGCGTGGCTTCCGTGGATCCAGGACTGGGGGCCGCAGGATCAGGAGCTTCGGGCAACGGTTCCGCCAGGGTCGGCGCCATCAGCAGCGCCATCGCCGCACCCAGGGCTCCCCAGGGGCGGACTCGCTTCATGGCACCAGCTGCCGCCAGCGGGTTTCGCAGTGCAGCAGGCAGGAGAGCACCTGCTGGCAGGCCATCAGCCGCCGGGCGATCCGCTGCAGCCGGCCCAGATCCATGGCGGCGAAGCTGGGATCGCGCAGCCAGTGATCGGCCACGCTCCAGCTGGCCGGGGCCTGGAAGGGCGGCGGGGGCCTGAGCGATTCCCCCGGCTGGAGCACGATCCGGCTCCACTGCCCCAGCTGGGTGGCGGCGGCTTCGAGCAGTTCCGCCTCCGCCAGGCGCAGGGCCGCCAGGGAGGCCACCTGGCCAAGGGGAGGGGGCTGGCGCTCGAGGGTGTCGAGGGCGCCGATCAGGCTGGAGCAGGCGTCCTCCAGCAGGGAGAACCCCCGCAGCAGGGGATGGCGGCTGGGATGGTCGCCCAGCTCGGCCTCCACCATGGGGCGGCCGCGGCGCAGCAGCCCCAGCTGGCGGCGCAGCTCCACCGTGCGTCGATGCTGTGGATCGGCTTGGGTGGTGGGTGTGGCTGCGCTGGTTGGCTTCGCGGCGTGGCCTTGCTTCGCCGTGGCCCCGCTCAGATACAGCTGTGCAGCCGCCGCCTCCAGACCCTCCGCCAGAGATCCCAGCAGGACGTTCCACTGACTGCGGGTCTGCGTCACCGCCTGGCTGGGCCAGAACAACCGCAGGCTCAGCAGGGCCATGAGGATGCCGACACAGGTCCAGAACAGCCGCAGCGGGATCCACCAGTCGAGGTCATCGCCGTGGACCAGCCAGCCCATCACCAGCACCAGGCCGCCCACCTTGTAGCCCACCCGCAGCCCCAGCCACTCCCCCAGGGCGCGCAACAGGCCCAGGGCCAGGCCGAGGGCGAGAGCAAGGGGCAGCTCCCGGAGGCACTCCTTGGTCACCACCAGCACGGCCGCTCCCAGCAGGGTGCCGAGCAGCCGCTGGCGGCCGAGCCTCAGGGAGTTGCCATAGGTGCCGGTGCCCACCGCCAGCACCGCCAGGGTGGCGTAGAACCCGAAGCCCAGGGGTGCCAGCAGTCCGAGGGCGTTGGTCAGCCCGGTGGTCACCACCAGACGCAGCTCGTCGCGGCGGATCAGCATGGAACGGTGGGGGGGTCGAGCCGGCGCAGCCGCGCCAGGGTCTCAACGGTGGAGAGCAGTCGTTGCTGTTCTTCGGCCAGGGCCAGCAACTGCAGCAGGGGCCGCCCGTCGCGCAGGGCCGCCTCCTGCCAGAGCTCGGGGCGGGGGGGCACAGGGTGTGCCCTGCTCCCCTCCAGGGCGGCGGCCAGGTCGGCCAGCACCTGGCGCAGGGGATAGGGGCCTGTGATGGCCGGGTCCGTCTCGGAAGGCGGCGTTGCTGGCGGCAGGTTGGAGAGCAGACGCTCCCACTGAACCCAGTGGTGGCCGAGGGTCTGCCAGAGGTTGAGTCGTTGGCGCCAGCGCCGGCGCAGCAGCCAGCGACGCCGGGGACCGCGCATCTGCTCCTGGGTGAGCTGACTCATGCGCAGCCAGGTCTCGGTGAAGTCGGCCGGCGGCAGGGGCGGTGGCGCTGGGGCGAGCTCGATCAGCCAGCGGCGATGCTCCTCCAGCTGGCACCTCAACTGCTCCCAGAGCCTGTCTTCGATCTCCTGCAGTTCCCTGAGGCCCTGGCGGGGCCAGAACAGCAATCCCACCAGAATGGCAATCACGCAGCCCAGGGCCGTGTCAAGGGCGCGGTTGAACACGTAGTTCCAGTTGAGGAGCACGTGGTCGGGAATCATCAGGAACATCACGCTCACCAGGCCGGCAGTGCCGAGGGAGCTCTGCCAGCCCAGCATCCGCAGCACCGGCACCATCAGCAGCAGCGACACCAGCACTCCAATCCAGCCCGACAGGATCGTGTGCACCAGAAAGGTGATCAGCCCGCCGGTGACGGTGCCGAGAATGCGGGACGTGGCCGCGTGCACGGTCTGGTCGTCGTTGTCGTCGACCACGACGATCACCGCCATCAGCGGATACCAGACGAACTCGATCCGCTCCCACCACAGGGCTGCGGCAGCGGTGATCGTGGCCGAGATCCCCAGCTTGAGGCTGTTGTGCAGCAGCGGGGAAGACACGGGGGCGCGCAGCTGCCGCAGCAGGGATGACCGGCTCAGCCTATGGCCCGCGCTCAGGCCTCAGAAGTGGTCAGGTCTCAGAACAGGAAGCGGTAGCGATCGTCCTGCGGATTGGTCTCGCCATTGTCAGCGGCCTTGCTTCCCTCGGCGCCGGGCTCGGCCTGCGGCCAGGTGGCATCCCAGTAGCTGATGCCGTCCCGGTAGAAGGGGCGGCCGTCCAGCCGTTCGGTTTCCAGGCTGGTCATGCCCATCGCCGTGATCAGTCCACCCATCTCCATGGGCCCCAGATCGGTATGAAGATCCTTGCCGGCGGCAGCCAGGATGGCCGGCAGCCGCACCAGGTTCTCCGGTCGGGTGAGCTTGCGGAACAGGGCTTTGAGGGCCAGCTGCTGACGCTCCAGCCGGCCGATGTCGCCCATCTCATCGTGGCGCCAGCGCAGGAATCCCTCCAGGTCCCGACCCTTGAGGGTCTGCAGACCGGGCTGGAGGTCGATATGTAGCCCCTGGCTGTTGTCCACGTAGTACAGCCTCTTGGGCACGTCCACTTCGATGCCGCCGAGCACATCGGCCATGCGCCGGATCGAGGAGAGATTCACCTTGACCAGATGGCTGATCGGCCGTCCCATGCGGCTGGAGAGTTCCTGTTTCACCAGATCGGCGCCCCCCAGGCTGTAAAGGGCGTTGGCCTTGACGCCGCCGTACTCCACCGTCTCGATGTAGCTGTCACGTGGCACCTGGATGATGCGGGTCACACCGTTCTCCACCCGCAGAACCGCCATCACGTCGGTGTTGCCACCACCGACATCCGTACCCAGCAACAGCACATCCTGATGACCGAAATTGGCCCAGCCCGCAAAGGGGTTGGTGATGCGCTTGTCCTCGATGTGATTCTCGATGGACAGCCAGCGACTCAGGGGACCGGCGAGCAGCAGACCGCCACTGAGGCCCAGCACCACGGCCACAGTGACGGGCCCGCGCTGACCTCTCTTGGGACGGCGCTGCGCCGCAGATGTCTTCATGTTGGAAAACTTATGTCAGGCATCGAACCGCAGGGGCTCGTCCGGCAGGAGACCGGCCTGGACACGCCAGAGGCCGGCGTAGGCACCGGCGGCGGCGATCAGGTGCTCATGGGTGCCGCTTTCCACGATCTGGCCCTGCTCCAGCACCACGATGCGATCGGCATGGCGCACCGTGCTGAGGCGGTGGGCGATCACCAGAGTGGTGCGATCCGCCGTGAGCCGCACAAGCGAGCGCTGGATGGCCGCTTCGGTGTCGTTGTCCACGGCGGCGGTGGCCTCATCGAGGATCAGCACCGGAGGATTCTTGAGGATGGCGCGGGCCAGGGCGATGCGCTGGCGCTGGCCTCCGGAGAGCCGCTGGCCCCGCTCCCCCACCACCGTGTCGTAGCCGTGGGGCAGGGCGGCGATGAAGGGCGCGGCCTCGGCCAGGGCAGCGGCGCGTTCGATGGCGCTGCGGGATGCGTCGAAGCTGCCGTAGGCGATGTTCTCGGCCACCGAGCCATGGAAGAGGAACACCTCCTGGCTGACCAGACCGATGGCGTGACGCAGGTCATCGAGCCGCAGGGTCTGGATCGGGATCCCATCGAGCAGGATCTGGCCCTGCTGTTGTTCGTAGAGACGCAGCAGCAGCTTCACGATGGTGCTCTTGCCTGAGCCGGTGGCGCCCACGATGCCCAGGGTGGATCCTGCCGGTACCTGCAGGTTGAAGTTCTGCAGAATCGGCGGGCGATCGTGGTAAGCGAAGCCCACCGCCTCGAAGCGGATCTCGCCCCGCACCCGGGAGCGTGGCAAGTGGCCATCACCACCGGGGATGGCGATCGGCGTGTCGAGCAGATCCAGCACCCGGTTGGTCGACGCCATGCCCCGCTGATAATCGTCGAGGGTGCGGCCCAGGGTGGTGAGGGGCCACAGCAGACGCTGGGTGATGTACACCAGGAAGGTGTAGGGCGCCACTCCGAGGGTTCCGCGCCACACCTGCAGCCCGCCGACCACCAGGATCGCCAGGAAGGCGAACAGGATGGCGAAACGGATCAGCGGCACGAAGCCGGCCGAGAAGCGAATGGCGCGGCGGTTGCTCTGGCGGTAGGCCTCGCTCTGCTGACGCAGGCGATCGTTCTCCCAGCCCTCGGCCACGTAGCTCTTGATCGTGAGCATGCCGCCCAGATTGGTGGCCAGGCGGCTGGCCAGATCGCCGGCCCGCTCGCGCACCTCCTGGTAGCGGGGAGCGAGGCGATGCTGATACCCCAGGGAGCCCCAGAGGATCACCGGCACCGGAAGAAACGACACCCCAGCCACACCCGGTGAGATCCACACCATCGCCCCGCCCACGGCCAGCACGGTGGTGATCAGCTGCAGGATCTCATTGGCACCGTGATCGAGGAAGCGCTCCAGCTGGTTGATGTCGTCGTTGAGGATCGTCAGCAACCGTCCGCTGCTGCCCGCCTCGAAAAAGGCCATCTCGAGGCGCTGGAGATGGTCGTAGGCCTCCAGGCGCAGTTCGTGCTGCACGGTCTGGGCCAGGTTGCGCCAGAGCAGGCCGTAGAGGTATTCGAACAGGGATTCGGCGGTCCAGATCAGGAATGACAGCACGGCCAGCACGGCCAGCTGGCCCGGAACCGAGACCACGCCCAGATCGGCCAGCCAGGAGTTCTGCTGTTTCACCACCACATCGACCGCCAAGGCGATCAGCACCGGTGGAGCCAGGTCAAAGAGTTTATTGAGCACCGAGCAGGTCGCCGCCAGCCAGACCTGCCGCCGATGGGGACGCAGGGTGCGCAGCAGGCGCTTCAGGGCAGGGGTGGAGCCGGTGGCTGGCCGCATGCGACGGGTTGGCGGTGAAGATGTTTGCTAGGAACGGTTTGTAGCGGTGCACCGGGGGTAGAACGACGACATCCCAGAAGGGAGATGTTCATGACCCGTTCACGCGCTTTCAATCGATTCCATCGTTGGACAGCCAAGGTTCGTCGCCATCATCTGCGGGCGGCACTTCCTGAGAGCCTTGAGGGCCAACCGATTGCACCTTGCCCAGGAGCTGAGTTGCGTCGCCGTGCCTGGCAGGTCGATCAACTCGATGAGCTTGAGACTGCTCAAACTGAACTCCTGGAAATCTGACGCTGCCACGCTTGTGACGATCAATCCGTGCCTCAAGGCACGATCAGACAACGGAGTCCGTTCCTGAAGCTTGATCGTTGGCCTGATCCACCTGATGGCACCGGGATCATCTTCGTCGTCGTGATCCAACCGATTAGAACCCCTTGGAGCGCAATGCACCAAGGGGTTTTTGTTTGGATCGCAGAGGTGCGAAGGGTGCAGAGCGACTTATCCCATCGTTAGGCGTCAGGACAGCACCAATGGGCCTGATCCCTTGGGGCGCCATCGGATTCCAGTCGCTTCACCAGCGGTTTCCGCTACCTCCGCCGTAGCCACCGCCACCTCCTCCAGCACGATTGCCACCCCGTGCACCGCCACCACCACCGCCTTCCCGTGGCGTGGCTTTGTTGACGCGGATCATGCGGCCCATCCACTCGACGTCCTGCAGGTCGTCGATGGCTTTCTGCTCAGCGGCATCGTCGCTGAGCTCAACGAAAGCGAAGCCACGTTTGCGGCCGGTTTCCCGATCAAGGGGCAGGCTGCAGTTGCGCACCTCTCCGTATTGACCGAAGAGATCAAGGAGATCCTCCCGTTCAGCCTGGAACGAGAGATTGCCGACGTAGATAGTCATTCAATGAACTGGACCTGGAACTGATCCGCAGATAGCCGTGTGTCCCTGGGAAGGCCCTTGAGAGCCAGGAGTCCGTACCGGAGCCGTTTGGAAAGGCCGTGCGGTCCAACCCTGCTGAGCGCGCCGAGGGGAGCCTGGACATCAATGAATCTCCATCAGCCTACTCGGAGGTCCCATCGCTGATCTCCCCTTGAGCGGGATGGAGAAGCGTGAAGAACTTGCGAAGGGATCCTGAAGAACGGCCATCGATCCCCGGTCCTGTCCCATTGTCAGCGAACCCTGATCCAGTTCCCATTAGTCCTATGGCATGCCCTGTCCCCTGGAGCCTGGCGTGGAGCGATGACGGTGAGCTCGCTGCCCAGGACCGCTTTGACCTGCTGCAGAGCCTGGTCTGTGTCGAGACCAGCGAGGTCCAGCCCTCCCTGATTGCCGCTGTCGAGCGGCTGTCCGTGACCGAGCTCAGCGTGCTGTCCAGTGTCGATGTCACCCGCTCGTGTGCCTGAGCACTGTGCCGGCGTGAGGTCAGTGCCCTTGCCGAGGGAAGCCTCCCCCTGGAGCGGTGATCGTCACGACCTCCTGACCATGAAAAAAGCCGCTGCGGTTAGCAGCGGCTTCAAGACGCAGGGGGCTGCGGTGGATCGCTTCAGGCTCAGGAGAGCTTGGTGATCTGCAGCTCGCGGTTCATCACCCGCAGCCGGCGCAGATTTTCGAACACGTCTTCGGGCATGCCTTTGGGCAGATCCACAGTGCTATGGGCGTCGAAGATGTGGATCCGGCCGATCATCTTGCCGGCGATGCCGGCTTCATTGGCGATTGCGCCCACGATGTTGCCGGGTTTGATGCGATCGCGCCAGCCCACCTCGATCCGGAAGCGATCCATGTCCGCATCCACGGGGGAGACCTCCTGGCTGCGGGGGGCTCCGGTGCTGCGACCATCCCGGCCGGCGGGGCGCCGCTCAATCGTTCGGCGTATGCCGCCATCGCGATCGCGCGGACTGCCGCTGCGGCTGTCGCGGGCGGGGCCGCGGGCCGCGGGCTGGCTCCACTGCTCGTCTCCGTGCAGCAGCAAGGGCTTCCCAACCAGGCTCATCTGCAGAGCCACCAGGGCCAGCTGGTCGCTGCTCACCTCATGCTCCTGCGCCACGCGTTGCAGGATCTCGCTGAGCAGGGCGCGCTCCTCCTCGGTGCCGATCGGAGTGGTGAGCCCGTTGGTGAGCTTCTGACGGAGCCGATCAAGGCGGTTCTGGTTGATGGTGGCGTTGCTGGGCACCTCCATCGGCTCAATGGCACGGCCCACGGCCCGCTCCAGGCCTCCGAGGAAGCGCCGTTCGCGGGGGGTGAGGAAGAGGATCGCCTCGCCGCTGCGGCCCGCCCGGCCAGTGCGACCGATGCGGTGCACGTAGGCCTCGCCATCAAAGGGCATGTCGTAGTTCACCACCAGGCCGACGCGTTCCACATCGAGGCCGCGGGCAGCCACATCGGTGGCTACCAGCACGTCGACCCGGCCGTCCTTGAGCCGCTCGATCGTGCGCTCCCGCTGCGCCTGGGGCACGTCGCCGTTGAGCACGGCCACCTCGTAGCCATGGCTTTCGAGAAACTCAGCCACGGTGAGGGTGATCGCCTTGGTGCGGGCAAAGATGATCGTTCCCTCACTGGACTCGGCCTCCAGCACCCGCTGCAGCACCGGCAGCTTGTGGGGGCCGTGCACCATCAGGTAACGCTGACGGATTCTGCCGCCGTCGGCCGCCTTGGTGCGGATCGTCACCTCCGCCGGCTGGCGCAGGTAGTTGTGGGAGATGCGCCGGATCTCGGCCGGCATCGTGGCCGAGAAGAGCACCACCTGGCGCTCGCTGGGCAGTTGCTCCAGCACCCACTCCACGTCGTCGATGAAGCCCATGCGGAGCATCTCATCGGCTTCGTCGAGCACCAGGGCACGCAGGCCGGAGAGATCGAGAGTTCCCTGGCGCATGTGGTCCATCACCCGGCCAGGCGTGCCCACAACAATCTGTACGCCGCGCCGAAGCTGCTGGATCTGGTCGCGGAAGTCGGCGCCGCCGTACACCGCCAGCACGCGCACGTTGGGCAGGCGGGAGGCGTAGGTGTTGAAGGCATCCGCCACCTGCATGGCAAGCTCCCGGGTGGGGGCCAGCACCAGGACCTGGGGTTTGCGTTGCTCGGGATCGAGACGGGCCAGCAGGGGGAGGGCGAAGGCGGCCGTCTTGCCGGTACCGGTCTGGGCCTGACCCACCAGATCCCGGCCGAGCAGCAGCTCGGGGATGGCGGCTGCCTGAATCGGTGACGGCTGTTCGTAGCCGATGGCGCTGAGGGTTTCGAGCAGCTCGGAGGCAAAGCCGAAACTGGCAAAACCGGAGGGTGCCGCAGGCTCAGGCTCCGATGTAGTGCTGCTCTTCAGGGTGTCTGTGGATGCAGCGGCGGTCACCGGCTTGACATCACGGCTTTCGCGATTGCTGTTGTCGTGATTCAGGTCTTCAACGTCAGCGTTGTCGCTGGCTTGGAGGGGTTCAGCAGAGCTCGGCAAATCGCTGGTCAGCAGTTCTGCAGAGGTTGCGATCGAGTCATCGGCCACAGCCAAGCTGGCCTCGATCAGGCTGGCGGCGTCAACGCCGGTGACGGCGCACAGGGTGCTGCCGCCTTCTTGAGATGGGGTCACGGGATGTCCGGGCCTGGGAAATCCTTCAACGCAGGCCGGCAGAGACCCAAGAATTGGAACTTGAAATGGTGTCGAACATCAGCAATCTTCTGCGGCTTGCTGGCTGCCGTGGATCGGCGGCTCCTGCGCTGCAGGGTTGTGCGGACTGAGGCTTGATCGGATCGGGATGAATGAATGGGGGTCCCGGCTCCGGTCCTGTGGTTCGACAGCTCACCTGAACTGCCACGCCCTTCATCAAAGGGTGAGGCTGCACCTTACACGCGACCGTAGTCATCGGCAAAGCGCTCAATGTCGTCTTCCCGTAACAGGGGGCCGCGCTGCACCTCGATGATCTCCAATCCTTCGCTGCCCGCTGCCGCCCGGTGGATCGTGAGCGGCGGAATGATCAGGCTGCTGCCCGGTTCGAGCGGCTGGGTTCTGCTCAGCGGCGCGTCACCCAGTTCCACGCTGCCCTGGCCCAGTACCACAAGCCAGTGCTCCAGGCGATGCTGATGCCGCTGCCGACTGAGGCGCTGATGCGGATCAAGGTGCAGGCGCTTGACCCGATAGCCGGGCCCTTCCGCCAGAAGCTCGAACCAGCCCCAGGGACGCTGCTCCGGTGGCTCAACAACGGCCCGATCAGACACCGCTGTGTCCAGGGCCGTTCCTGACTCCGATACGGGTCCAGACATCGGCAGAGGTCCAGCCAGAGAATCAGGTCCAGGCGGGAAAGAGCAGCTCAAATCGATCACGGCCATGGGCTGTTGATCGGCGGATTGCGGATGAATGATCACCAGCCTGGGCAAGTCGAGTCGTTCACCGGCATCCTGGCTCTTGCATGGGCTGAACAGGCCGGGATGATTCATCTGAATCTTCCAATTCGGCTGAACCTGCTTGACCTTCATCAGCAGACTCGATGGGTCGAGCCTGGGAGCCCGCCTGGGTTCGACCAAGGATGGCGATCCAGCTGAGCTGCACCTTCGGGCTCAGGACTTGGAACGCTTTGGAAGGGGGTGGTTTCAGAGCCGCCTGGGGCCGGGGCGTCCAGGTGGCGGTTCTCCGAGAACCTTTGGGGCACCTCGCTCGCGTTCGCCACAGAGGGTGAAGGCGGGGTCAGGGATGCAGGAAGGAATCGCCCAGGACGATGAACATCCTGATATCGATTTGGAGAACTCCCAGGGGGAGAGACTATTGGAGCAGGGGCTCTGAAACCGCCGGTTGGGGGATAGCTCCCTTCCCGGTTGAGAGAAGTATGAATCGCTTGGCAATGGCTCGCGCGGGCCGTTCATGTTTCGTTGACAGGTTGCGCGATGTGGTGCTGTGTAACGCCCGTGCAGCATCGGTATTCAGGCAAGAGCTGGCACACAGCTCAGGTACTCAGATCAGATCGTCAGGTCAAAGACTCAGGTGAGTGGAGCCGTGATCAGCAGGGCTTGGTGGCGGGCCCGGGTCAAGGCGGTGTAAAGCAGGCGAGGATCGTCGCGCTCTGGATCCGGCAGCAGCACGATCACCGTGTCGGCTTCGCTGCCCTGGGCCTTGTGCACGGTGAGGGCGAGGGCCGGTTCCACCGCCCCTGCCATCTGGGCCGGATGCAGCCAGCGCAGATGGTCTTGGTTGGATGCTGCGGCGCGGTCTGGGCCGCCTGATGCGGCAGCGAACAGCAGGCGCCGCGCGCCGCCGCGTCTGTGCACCACCACGCCCAGATCGCCATTGGCCAGGCCCAGATCGGGCAAATTGCGGCAGCACAGCACCGGAGTTCCCGGCGGCCAGGCGCCAGGACCGGCCGTGGCGGCGTCGCCGAGCAGGGCCTGATGGATCGCTTCCACTCCCCAACGCCCCCTGCGCACCGGCGTGAGGATCAGCATCTCCCCCAGCGCCTCCAGCAGAGCACTGGCCCCATCGGTTGGCTGGCTGGAGCTGGCCATGGCGGCGGCCAGGCTGGCCAGCTGCAGCTGCCTGCGGCGCAGGGGTTCCAGCAGCGCCGCAGGCAGGCCCCGGACTGGATTGGCTTGTTGCCACGCCAGATTGCCGCTGGAGCGACACGCCTCAAGCTGGCTGGCCAGGCCCTGCAGACCGCTGGCCTGCGGGTCATGGCCTTCCCGGCCGCGCAGCCAGTTGGCCAGCTCGGCGATGGCGCCGTGGTTGCGGTAGGTGGTGGTGAGCTGCACAGCGGCCTCCCCCAGCGCCTTCAGCCGTGCCGGTCGCTGCAGTTCCAGCAGTACCGGTCCGGGACCCACCGGCGGCAGCTGGGCAGGATCTCCCACCAGCACCAGCCGACAGGTGGCCGGCAAGGCGTCCAGCAGCGCCTCCATCAGGGGAAGATCCACCATCGACACCTCATCCACCACCAGCAGATCCAGCTCCAGGGGCCGGTGGCGGTGTCGTCCGAATCGCTCCCCGTTGCTCTCCAGCAGCCGATGCAGGGTGCCGCAGGGGGTGCGGCGCAGCTTGCCGGCCACATCGGGGGCGAGGCAGCCGGCACCATCCTCGATCGCCTGCTGCAACCGGGCCGCGGCCTTGCCGGTGGGGGCCGCCAGCTGGATCCGCAGGGCCGGCTGCAGGCTCAGCTGGGCCGCCAGGATCTGAACCACGGTGCTGGTCTTGCCGGTGCCGGGGCCGCCGCCCAGCAGCACCAGGCCGT
>NZ_JAYGIC010000132.1:0-15665 GCF_034931105.1 Synechococcus sp. CCY9201
CCGCCCGCGACCAGCTCGGCGGCGCCGCCGAGGCGGTGTCGATCAAGCCGGTGGGCTGCTTGCGACTCTGCGGCCGCGGTCCGCTGGTGGCCCTGGACCGTCCCGAGCCGAGCGGCGCGGAACCGGCCTGCCGCACCGAGCTCTATGCCGAGCTCAGGCCCGAGCAGGCCTTCGACCTGCTGGCCCGGGCCACCGGCAGGGGTGATGCCCTGGCAGCCCAGCGCCTCGACTCCGACCATCCCTTCTTCGCCCTGCAGAAGGCGGTGGTGCTGGAGGGCTGCGGTGCGGTCGATCCCGAATCGATCGACGATGCCCTCAACTACGGCACCTACGCCCAGCTGCGACGGGTGCTGCTGGACTTCAGCCCCGAGCAGGTGCGCGAGCAGGTGAAGCGCAGCGGTCTGCGCGGCCGCGGCGGTGCCGGCTATCCCACCGGCCTGAAGTGGGACACCGTGGCCCTGCAGCCGCCTGGCCCCCGCTATGTGGTGTGCAACGCCGATGAGGGCGACCCCGGCGCCTTCATGGATCGCAGCGTGCTGGAGAGCGATCCCCATCGGCTGATCGAGGGGCTGGCGATCGCCGCCTACGCCGTGGGCGCCGAGCAGGGCTATGTGTATGTGCGAGCTGAATATCCGCTGGCAGTCGAGCGCCTGCGCCTGGCCCTCAGGCAGGCCCGCGCCAAGGGGCTGCTGGGGGCTGGCATCGCTGGCAGCGGCTTCCATCTGCGGCTGGAGGTACGGGTCGGTGCCGGCGCCTACGTGTGCGGGGAGGAAACGGCACTGCTGGCCTCGATCCAGGGTCAGCGCGGCACGCCCCGGCCGCGCCCCCCCTTCCCCGCCCAGTCGGGCCTGTGGGGTGCCCCGACCCTGATCAACAACGTGGAGACCCTGGCCTCGATTCCGGTGATCCTGCGGGAGGGGGGCGACTGGTACGCGGCCATCGGCACCGAGGGGAGCAAGGGCACGAAGGTGTTCGCCCTCTCCGGTGCCGTGCAGCGCACAGGCCTGGTGGAAGTGCCGATGGGCACCACGCTGCGCACGGTGGTGCAGACCATCGGCGGCGGCGTGCCCGGTGGGGAAGGTCCAGACAAGGGGGTCAAAGCGGTGCAGACCGGCGGTCCTTCCGGTGGCTGCATTCCTGCCCACCTCCTCGACACGCCGGTGGATTACGAGAGCCTGCGGGCCCTCGGCTCGATGATGGGCTCGGGCGGCCTGGTGGTGATGGGCGAAAGCACCTCGATGCCGGAGGTGGCCCGCCACTTCATGCGCTTCAGCGTCAACGAGAGCTGCGGCAAGTGCGTGCCCTGCCGTGCCGGCACCGTGCAGCTGGCCCAGATGCTGGATCTCTTCGTGGAGCGGCGGGCGTCCCTGGTCGACCTGGAGCGCCTCGAGGAGCTCTGCAGGATGGTGGGCGCCACCAGCCTCTGCGGTCTCGGCCAGGCGGCGCCCAACCCGGTGCTCAGCACCCTGCGCTACTTCCGCCAGGAGTATCAGGCGGCCTGCCGGGATCCGGACCAGTGCGAACCCTTCGATGCCTGCCTGCTCAAGGAGGGGACCCGATGAGCGTGCACACCCTCACGGTGGATGGCGAAGAGGTGGCCGTACCCGCTGGGGCCACGCTGCTCGATGCGGTGCGCGCCGCTGGCGCCGAGCTCCCAACCCTCTGCCATCTCGATGGCCTCACCCCGGTGGGCGCCTGCCGCCTCTGCCTGGTGGAGCTGGAGGGCAGCGGCAAGCTGCAGCCGGCCTGTGCCACCGCCGCCGGCGAAGGCATGGCGGTGCTCACCCAGACGCCCCAGCTGCAGGCCTACCGGCGCATGGCAGTGGAGCTGTTCTTCGCAGAAGGTACCCACGTTTGCGCCTTCTGCGTGGCCAACGGCAACTGCGAACTGCAGGACGTGGCAGTGGCCGTGGGCATGGAGCACTCCCGCTTCCCCTATCAGTACCCCCAGCGCCGGGTGGACGCCTCCCATCCCCACTTCGCGATCGACCACCACCGCTGCATTCTCTGCACCCGCTGCGTGCGGGTGTGCGATGAGATCGAGGGCGCCCACGTGTGGGACGTGGCCAACCGGGGCCGCGAGTGCACGATCATCGCCGGCCTGGATGAGCCCTGGGGTGAGGTGCAGGCCTGCACCTCCTGCGGCAAGTGCGTGGATGCCTGTCCCACCGGCGCCATCTTCCGGAAGGACGACACCACCGCCGAGAAGCAGACGCACCGGGAGCGGCCCCAGCTGCTGCGCGATGCCAGGGAGAAGCGCCAGTGGCAGAACCAGTGACCGCCCCCAAGTTGCGATTCGCCACCGTGTGGCTGGCCGGCTGCAGCGGCTGCCACATGTCGTTTCTCGATCTTGACGAGTGGCTGTTCGAGCTCGCCAGGCACGTGGACATCGTGTTCTCGCCGGTGGCCAGCGACATCAAGACCTATCCCGAGCAGGTGGATGTCTGTCTGGTGGAGGGGGCCGTGGCCAATGCCGACAATCTCGAGCTGGCCCTGCAGCTGCGCCAGCGCACCCGCCTGGTGATCTCCTTCGGCGACTGCGCGGTGACCGGCAACGTGCCGGCGTTGCGCAACCTCTGGGCCGAGGTGGATGGCGGCAGCCGCCAGAGCGTGCTGGATCGCGGTTACCTGGAGCTGGCCGACCAGGGAGCTCAGCATCCCCATGCTCCCGGCATCGTGCCGGAGCTGCTGGAGCGGGTGCTGCCGCTGCACGAGGTGATCCCGGTGGATGTCTTCCTGCCCGGCTGCCCGCCCTCCGCCGAGCGGATCCGCGCCTGTCTCGAGCCGCTGCTGCGGGGGGAACGTCCAGAGCTGGCGGGGCCCGACCTGCTGCGGTTCGGTTAGGGACAGGCCCTGATCAGCCTGCCTCAGAGGCCGGTCTCCAGTTCCAGGGCAGCCCGGCTCAGATTCCACCGGTAGATGGCGGTCGCCTCGGCGGAGCGGGCCAGCTGCAGGTTCCGCTGCGCGATCAACACCTCCGTGATCGGGGCCAGACCGGCCCGGTAGCGCAGCCGTGCATCATCCACGGACCGCTGGCCAGCGGTGATCGCTGCTCGGGCCGCAACGGACTGGGCAGCGGCGGCCTGGTGGGTGGCGTACCAGGTTTCCACGCTCTGGATGATCGCCTGCTGGGCCTGCTCGATGGCGATCTCGGCCTGGGCGAGCTGGCGGCGGGCCAGGGCGATCGTGTCGCGGCTCTGGCCGCCGTCGTAGAGGGGCTGGCGCACGGTGATGGCGGCGCCCCAGTCGGTGAAGCTGCCCGAGGCGCTGCCGCTGGTGGTGGCGGTCGGCAGGTTGACCCCAAGGCCACGGCCATTGCTACTGCTACTGCCACGGCCACTGTTGAGGCTGGAGGTGGCGCTCGCGCCGGGGATGTCCAGCCAATCTCCGCTGATGCCTCCACCCAGAAGCAGTCCCACGGTCGGCAATCGGCCGGCCCGGGCCAGCTGCACCTTGGCCTCCTGCGCCTGACGCCGGTGTTCCAGGCTTTCCAGGGCCGGCCGCTGGGCCAGGGCTTGCCGCAGGCTCTCGTCCAGGGTGGGTTGCCAGGCTGGGTCGGGCTGCAGCGGGTCGCTGGGCTGAATCCGGGTTGCGGCCGGCAGATTCAGAAGCCGGGCCAGGGCGCTCAGGGCAATCGTGTGCTGGGCCTGGGCTTCCGCAAGCCCCTGCAGGTCGGACTGGATCAGGGCTTCGGCCTGAAACGTGTCGATGCGGGGCGCCAGACCTTCGCGCCGGATCGCGTTCACGTCGCGCAGCAACCTCTGGGACACGGTCAGGGAGCTTTCCCACACGGGAATCTGGGCAGCGGTTACCTGGGCCGAGAGGTAGCGGCTGAGGATCTCGAAGCGAGCGACACGTTGCTGTTCCGCCTGCTCGGACCGGGCGGCCTCCAGATCGGCCCTGGCGGCCTGCTGGATCGGGCTGCGGCTGAAATCGAGCAGGGGCACCCGCAGGATCAGCCCCAGATTCACAAATGTGTTGTTGATCAGCGCTGAACTGTCGGTGCCGAGGTTGAGATTCAGATCACCGATGGTGGGCAGGTTGGAAATGAAGCCGATGTTGGTGTTGACCTGGGCAAAGGTCCCGAGGGCGACCAGGTCGAGCTTGGGCAGAAAACGGGAGCGGGCCAGCCCAACCAGGGCCTGATTTTCCTCCACCGTGATCACCTGACTGCGCAGGCTCAACGACCGTCCCAGCCCCAGCTCCAGGGCCTGCTGCCGGCTGAGGGTCAGGAGGGAATCCGTTGCAGACGTGTCGATCGGGGCGGCAGCCCAGCAGGGAAGAAGACCGGAGGCAAGGCCCTGGGTCAGGATCGCGAACGTGCCCAACCAACCGAACCGGCGACCCAAACCCTGAACCAAGGAAATTTGGCAGAGCCTAAAGTAGATAAGGTTGATCGATTGCAGTAACGCCAGGCGTGATGGCCAGCTTGGATTGGGCCCCACGTCTGTTGCCGATGGCCCTGGTGACCGGATTGACGGGTGCTTGGGCTCTGTCACCGGCTGTAGCGGTGAAGGTCGAGGGCAGTGCCGTGCTGCTCCAACCCGAAAGCCGATCGGGATTTTATGCACGGTCACCGGGCCAGGTGCAGCAACTGCATCGGCGCATCGGTGATGTGGTGCAGCGGGGTGATCTGCTGGCCAGTCTGAGTCGGTTGGACCAGGCGGCGGCGGGTGCGGGTGCGGTAGGACCCAATCCCAATGCCCTGGTCCGCCAGGGAGAGGCGCTCACCCGCCAGCAGGAGGCGATTCGTGCCCAGATCGCGGCCCTTCGCACGTCGAATCAGCCGGTGCTGAAGCAACTGCAGGCCCTGGAGAACCTGCGCCGCGAGGAGGTCATCCCCCGTTACAGCCCCCTGTGGGTGGGAGCGCAGGACCTCTATCTCCGCAACCAGAGCCAGATCAAGGCCCTGGAGGCGCAATTGGCCCAGATCGATGCCAGTCGCGCCGAACTGGAGGCCCAGCGGGAGGGCCAGGATGTGCTGGCACCCCGCTCCGGCCGGCTGCTGAGTCTGTCGGTGAGTCCGGGCCAGGCGGTTCTGCCGGGACAGCGGCTGGGCACCCTCGGGCCCGGCCCCCGGGAGGAAAGCCGGCCTCGCCTGGCCACGGCCCTGTTCAGTGATGCCGACGCCGTGAGGCTGCGCCCGGGAGCGGCGATTCAGCTCGATCCCCTCCTGCAGACGCGCGATCGTTACGGAGGAACCTCCCAGCGCTTCGGCTCACTGGAGGGGCGCATCCTGGCCATTTCACCCGCCACGGCCGACCTGGCGGAGGTGAGCCGGGCCGTGGGTGATCCCGAGCTGGCCGAGAGCCTGATCGCCCGCAGCCGTCAGGCCGCCGTCGGCGAAGGTGGCGATCCCCTGGCCACCGCAACCGACAAGATCACCGCTCCGGTGCAACTGGTCACCGTGGCGCTGGAAGCCGCCGCCACCCCCAGTGGCCTGCGCTGGAGCAGCGGTCAGGGCCCCGATCTGCCCCTGGAGAACGGCACGCCCGCCAAGGCCAAGGTGGAGGTGGAGCGCCGTTCTCTGGTGAGTTTCGTGTTGCCGTTCCTCCGCTGGCTGGGGGGGGCGGAGCGATGAGACGGGTCTACCGATGAAGCGTGCCAACCGATGAACCACCGTGATCGATGGTTGGCGCCCTGGCGCCAACCCGCCCCCTGGATTGCCCTGGTGCTGCTGGTGATTGCCATCATCAGCTCGCCACCGCGGTTGTGGTTCTGGGTGGCCTTGCTGCTGGTGGTGCTGCTGGTGGGCTGGGCGCAGGCCCTGCGTCCACCCCCCTCCTGAATGACCCAGCTGCGCGCAGCCCTGGTGATCGGCCTGGCGGCCGCCTTTGCCGGTGCCGTCTGCGGCGGGATCGGCCTGAGCGGCGATGCCATCGCCTATGGCTCGGTGATCGCGGCCCTGGTGGTGCGACCTGATTTCAGCCGCTGGCCCCTGGCGATCTATCCGGTGCTGCTGGTGTTGGTCGGGGTCTGCATGGCGATCGGGGTGAGCGTGGGTCTGGCCCTGGCCTCCGTGCCGCAGGTGTTCGTGTTCGGACTGGTGGCGGCGTTGATGCAGGTCCTCACCTTGATGCTGCCGGCAAAACTGCGGCTGCTGTCCGGGGTGATAGCCGTGGCGGGGGTGCTGCCCCTGCTGAGCAGCTCGCCCAGCTGGAGTGCCTGGGGTCAGGAGTTGATCGCCATCACCCTCGGCCTGGTCACCGGCACCGTGATACAGGTCGCCTTTGCACCGGCAGTGACGCCCCAACCCGTCGCGGCGGCCCCGGAGAAACAGATGGATCCTCCCCTGGCCCAGAGCATGCGCCAGGGTCTGGCATCGCCGTTCTTCTGGCGAAAGCTGGTGTTCGCCAGCCTCGCCCTGGCCATCGGCGAGGGTGTGGGCGCGGTGACGCCGAAATACCTCTACTTCGGGGTGGTGCTGCTGCTGAACGACAGCATCGGCGACACTCTCGCCCGGGTTCGGGACCGCATGGTGGGGGTCAGCCTCGGCATCCTCATGCCCCTGCTGGTGTTCAACACCCTGGGGATGGGGAGCCTGCAGACGGGACTGGTGATGGGCGGGACGGCGGCCTTGCTGATCGCGCTCAACGGCACCGCTTACCTGCGCACCGCGCTGATCTCCAGCGGTGTGGCCTTCATCGGCTATGGCCCCCTGGTGGCCTGGTACATCCCGAATCGATGGATCGATTACCTGATGGGTTGCGGCCTGGCCCTGGCTGTTGGCCTGTTGCTCTTCCCAAACTCCGCCCTGCGCCGTTACAACCAGCTCAGGGGCGACCCAAGTGCCTGTCCCCAGGAGCTGGAGCGTTGCTTGCCCGCTGCTCGAGAGGAGGCCAGCTGGCTCGGGTTGCCGATGCCGGAGCTGCCCAGTCCGGCGCCCACCCGATGACGCTCATGTCCCCCTGTCTCGGTCAGACCAGGCTCAGGCCTGCCGTGGTCCTTGGTTTCTTCGCAGCAGCGCTCCCAGCCGTTGCCCAGGCCCGCCCCCTTGAGACATCCAACCGCTGCATGGGCCTGGCGGGTCAGTTGGGCCTTGGCTTGGGGATGCTGATCGTCACCGCCATGGTTCACGCCCTGGTCACCGTGATTCAGGCAGAACTCACCCACCGGCCACGACTGAACGCCTGGTGCGCCCGCCGCAGCTGGCGCCGGCTGCTGGTGATTCTGGTGATGGCCTTGCTCACGGCCCTGGCCCTGTTGGTGGAAATCCTGCTTTGGGCCCTGGTGTATCGGGGTCTGGGGTTATTCCCTGGCCTGGGAGGAAGCCTCTATTTCTCGGGGATCACCTACACCACGTTGGGTTATGGCGATGTGACCCTGCCGGCCTGCTGGCGTCTGCTCAGCGTGGCGGAAGCCGTCAACGGTGTGCTGATGGCCGGCTGGAGCACTGCCCAGCTGGTGTACGTGGTGCAGCGCACCATGTCGTTGCGCCTCGAGGCCGAAGGCCGACTCACAAGCCACCCCATCGCCCGGAACGGCGATCCCGGCTGAGGCCAGCCAGGCAGCTGGATTCGGGCCATGCTGAAGGTGGTGGCTGGGCTTCGGCTGAGGAGATCGCATGACCCGCACGATCACGATCGATCCCGTCACCCGCATCGAGGGTCACGCCAAGATCACCCTCCACCTCGACGACGACGGGCGCATCGCCGATGCCCGCTTCCACGTGGTGGAATACCGCGGCTTCGAGACCTTCTGCGAGGGACGGCCCTTCACCGAGATGGCCGGCATCACGGCGCGGATCTGCGGCATCTGCCCGGTGAGCCACCTGCTGGCCGCTGCCAAGACCGGCGACAAGCTGCTGGCGGTGCAGCCGCCGCCGGCGGCGCGCAAGCTGCGGCGGATGCTCAACCTCGCCCAGATCTGTCAGAGCCACGCGCTCTCCTTTTTCCACCTCAGCAGTCCTGATTTCCTGCTGGGCTGGGAGAGCGATCCGGCCCACCGCAATGTGTTCGGCCTGATGGCGGCCGATCCCGACCTGGCGCGTGCCGGGATCCGCCTGCGTCAGTTCGGCCAGCAGGTGCTGGAGCTGCTGGGCGGCCGCAAGATTCACTCGGCCTGGGCTGTGCCCGGCGGCGTGCGCACGCCCCTGAGCGCCGAGGCGCGGCAGTGGATCCTGGAGCGGCTGCCGGAGGCCAGGGCCACGGTGGCCCTGGCCCTGGAGATGTACAAAACGCTGCTGGATGGGCCGTTGCAGCACGAGCAGCGCTGCTTCGGCGACTTTCCCTCCCTGTTCATGGGCCTGGTGGGGCCAGGCGGCCGTTGGGAGTGCATCGACGGCCTGATCCGCTTCATCGACAGCGACGGCCGGATCGTGGCCGACGACCTCTCGGAAGACGACTACGTCTCGTTTCTGGGCGAGGCGGTGGAGAGCTGGAGCTACCTGAAATTCCCCTACTACAAGCCGCGGGGCTACCCCGATGGCCTCTACCGGGTGGGTCCCCTGGCACGGCTGAATGTGTGTGAGGCGATCGGTACCCCCTGGGCCGATGCCGAGCTGATCGAGTTCCGCCAGCGCAGCGGCACGGCGGCCAGCGGCGGTCGCGTTGTCACCTCCTCCTTCGCGTATCACCACGCCCGGCTGGTGGAGATCGTCGCCTGCCTGGAGGGGATCGAGCAGCTGGTGGCCGATGACAGCCTCATGGAGGGCCGCATCCGCGCCCGTGCCTCCCTGAACGCCCAGGAGGCGGTGGGGGTGAGCGAGGCCCCGCGCGGCACCCTGTTTCACCACTACCGGGTCAACGATGACGGCCTGATCACCCGGGTGAATCTGATCATCGCCACCGGCCAGAACAACCTGGCCATGAACCGCACCGTGGTCCAGATCGCCCGGGAGTTCATCGCCGAGCCGGTGGCAGCCGAGGCCGAGATCCCCGAGCCCCTGCTCAACCGGGTCGAAGCCGGCATTCGCTGTTTTGATCCCTGCCTGTCCTGCTCCACCCACGCGGCAGGCCAGATGCCCCTGCGGATCGAGCTGCGCGCTGCCGATGGAGCGCTGCTGGCGGCGCGGCAACGGCAGTGATGGCGGCTCGCCGGCGGTACTGATGGCAGCGGAGCCGACGGTTCTGGTGATCGGCATCGGCAACCCCCTCCGCCAGGACGACGGGGTGGGCCGGTGGCTGGTGGAGGACCTGGAGCAGGACAGCCGGGCGCAGGAGTTCCTTGTGCAGCTTGAGCTGCGTCCTTGCCACCAGTTGTTGCCGGAACTGGCCGCGGATCTGGCCCGCAGCGAGCGGGTGCTGTTCGTGGATGCCTGGCTCGCTGACGCCGGCGATCGAGGAGCTGATCAGCCGCTTCTGGAGCGGTTGGCATCCGTGTCTTGCCAAGGGGAGCGCTGCCCTGAGGGCGACGCGGATGACAGCGTGGAGGGCGGTGCCGATGGCGCGGCGGCGGACTGCTCAAGGGATGGCGGTCTGGGTGCGCATCGCTGCGGGGCCGAGCAGTTGCTCCAGCTCTGTGCCCGGGTCTACGGCCATAGACCGGCGGCCTGGGTGCTGCTGGTGCCGGGCGAGTCTTTCGGCCATGGCACCCACTGGTCGCCACGCCTGCAACGCCAGGTGCCCGAGGCCCGTGCCCTGCTATGGCGCTGGCTGGCCGGGCCGGAGGACGCATGCACGAACTGAGCCTGCTGGAGCAGCTGCGGGATCTGGCGGTGGAGCAGGCCCTGGCCCACGGCGGCGGTCGGATCGTGGCGATCACCCTGCGGATCGGCAGCCTGGCCGGCGTGGAGGCCGAGGCCCTCCACTTCGCCCATGCCGTGGTGATGGAAGGCAGCCTGGCGGAGGGCTCCACCCTGCGGATCGAGCCCGTGGCCGCCAGCTGGTTCTGTCAGGTCTGCGCCTTGGAGTTCAGCGGCGCCGGTGGCGACCCCACCTGCCCCGGTTGCGGCGCCATCAGCCGGCAGCTGCGGCATGGACGGGAGCTGGAGCTGATCTCTCTGGAACTGGAGGTTCCAGAGCAAGCTGTTTCAGACATTGAGTCTCTGGATTCGGCGGCGGATTCCTTTCGGGATCCGTGACGCCGCTCACAGTTGGACCTCAGAGCCACTGCATGCCGGGAGTCTCCAGCAGCTCCTGCGACGGCCAGGCCCCCAGCCACTCAAAGCGGCTCGCCAGGATGCCCCGCAGGCCGGAGTGCTGACGCAGCTCCTGCTCCGCCGCCCACTCGCATTCCTGCACCTTGGCTTCGCCCAGCCCCAGGGCCTCCACCAGCCGCCGGTACGCCACCCGCTCCATCGGATTGATGCTGGAGGCGTCGCCAGGGCTGGTGCTGACACGAATCATCATGAACGCCAGTTTCAGGGCCAGCTGGCGATCCGCTTCGGTCTGCAGGCGTTGCACCAGCTCCTCGATCCCCTCCATCTGCATGGCCTCATCGGCCAGGGCCTCGGCAGTATCAGCAGCCCTGAGCGGATCCACCTCGGGCAGGAAGTAGGTCGCCACCAGCCGCTGCAGCAGTTGCTTCTCCTCGGCAGCGAAATCCCCATCCGACCAGGCCACGCAGCAGAGGATCCGCAGCAGATCGCGGTCGGCTTCCGGCAGGAGTTGCGAGGGAGTCGGCATGACCGTCGCGGCAGGATCGGATGGCGGCATTCTGATCCTGGCCCCATCCTTGGGATCGGGGCTGCTACTCCGGATCGGGGTCTGCCGATTCCTGTCCGAGCTTGATGGCGCCGAATTCCATGGCCAGCTCGTCATCGAACTGATCGGCGGCGCTGGCCACGTTGAGCAGCATCTGCAGAAAGACCGGTGGATCCAGACCAGGCAGGCGGCGTTCCTCGGCCACCACGAGCACGTCCTGATCGACACCGATCGAGCAGCCCACCACGATCCGGTTCAGCTCAAGGCAGCGGCGGTACAGGGCCAGCAGATTGCCGCAGGGAAGTTTCAGCATCGGCGAGCGGACCTCCAGAGTCAGCTCGCCCAGCACAGGGTTGGGATGGATCGCCACCTCGATCGGGGCGCTGCCCACCTGAAAGCTCCAGTCGAATCCCTCCTCGCCATCCTGCCGCTGACCGCTCACTCCCAGGCTCTCGAGCACCTCGTCCACCAGATCCACCGCTTCTTCCACCGGGCTGACCGGTTGTGGCGGCAGCGACAATCTCGCCACCAGCTCCGCCAGGAATCGCGGCAGTGTTGCCAAGGGGACACAGGCAGGGAATCGATCCCGTCAGGGGAGCCGGCCGCTACAGCGTGGCACCGCAGACCGCACAGTACCGCTGCTGCGGCTGGCAGAGGCTCCCGCAGACCGGACAGGCGCTGCTCGCCACTGGATCGGCAACGGGATCGGCAGCTGGATCGATACCCGGATCCACGACACCATCTGCTTCCAGCCCTGAGGGCTGCGGGGCTGCAGGCTCCTCTGCCGACTCCTCCTCAGCAGGCTCCACGCTGGGATCAATCCGGGCCAGCAGGGCGCCGCAGTGATCGCAGTAGTCAAGGTCGCGGCTGGCCGCTCCGCAGACGCTGCAGTACTGCAGGACACCCTGCTGGCGTTCCTGCCGGTACAGATTGAACAGCTGGTAGAGCCGAACGGCCGGAACAGCGAAGTTGAGCCCCTCCGATTCCAGCCGCGTGCAGGCAATGATGCCCACCAGCTCGGCATGGACGTCGTAGAGGGGGCCGCCGCTGTTGCCTGGGTTGATCGCCGCATCGATCTGGAGAAAGCGGCGCCCCTCGATCTCCCGGTCCACGCCGCTCACGATTCCCTGGGTGAGCGTGTAGTCGAGTCCGAGCGGATGGCCGATCGCATAGACCGTTTCCCCGATGGCAGGCAGCCGCCCCGCTGGGGCGCGATCAGCGATCAGGGCCCCATGAATCCCCCGGCAGGTGTCCGCGGCGGTGGCGGCATCCAGCTGCAGGAAGGCCAGGTCGCAGTCGCGGAAGGAGCGCACGATCGGCGCCGCACTGCAACGCCCATCCCGGCAGCGGACCTTCGCATGGCTCCAGCCTTCGATCAGGTGGTGACTGGTGGCGATCAACCCGGATCGACTCAGCACCACACCGGCGCCCATCCCGTCGGCCACCTCGACGGCCACGACGGCATCGGCCCTGCGGAGGAAGACCTGCCGGGCACTCAGGACCTGAGCGTGTCTGCTCATCCGAGGGCCCGCAGCCGGCTGGGCCGCAGCAGGATCAGCGCCAGCGGCCGCGGGCGTAACGGGCCAGGATCAGACTGCTCCAATCCGTTGTTCGTTCCTCGTGTTTGCGATCGTCTCCATTCTGATGGGAGGTCTTCTGGGAGGTCTGCTCGGCTTCGGCCTCGGTCGTGGCGTGCCTGCCCTGGTCCAGGGCGGTGGCCGGCTGGCCCGCCGCCAGAACCAACTCGGCATGGGCCTGTTGCTGATGGTGCCGTGGCTGGTGGGGGCGCTGCTGCTGCTGAAGGCGCTCACCGCCCCGGGCTTGCTGGTGCTGGCAGGGGGCTACTGGCTTGGCATGGTCGTGGGTCGTCGGCAGCTGGGGCTCTGAATTGGCGACAGATCCGACCAATCAGATCCGCAGCAGAAAACCCTCGCGGCGATGGAAATCGGCTTCGGGGCCAGGGTGGTCCAGGGCCCAGGTGCTGAGGGCGCCGCCGCGGTGCTCGATCACGGCGCTGATGCCGACCTGCACGGAAGCGGCTGCCGCCAGAGGTGGCGGCAGGTGGCAGTGAAACGCGAGTTCCAGCTGCTGGGGGCTTTGCTGGCTGAGAAAGGGCAGCGCCCTGACGCTGGCTTCGGGGGTGAGGCCGAGGCGATAGCCCTCGAGGCGATAGACGTTCCAATCGCCCGAAGGCGAGAGATTGATCTCCCAGTAGCGATCGTCCCCTTCCACCGCCAGGAAGGCCTCCAGGCAGGTGTGCATCCAGAGGCCATCACAGCGCTGCGGCTGTTGTGCCGGTGGAGGCACCAGCAACTCGGCAAGAGGGGCCCGCAGGCAGTAGTGGATCCGCAGCTCCGGGCCCAGGCGCTGGATGAAGCCCGTCAGGGAGAGTCCCGGCAGACATGGGTCGGCGGTGGGATGGTCGGGTGTGGCGGGGGCGCTGCGGAACGGCACCAGGGTGAAGCTCTGGGCCTCCGGCTGCAGCTGGGGTTCCATCTCAGGCTCCGACTGGACTCCCATCTCAGGCTCCCCCCAGCCGCTTCAGCAGCGCCCGAATCGGTCCTTCCTGCGCTTCGATGCTTTCGACAAGCCGGAACTGCACCTGGGCGCGCCGGAGGTTCTGGAGGGGATCGCTGGTCTTGAAATACACGTTGCCAGCCAGATGATCGCTGAAGAAGCGCAGACCCAGTTCAAAAGCGATCAGCCGGATCGCCGCATAGAGATACTGGTGATCGGCGGTGGTGAGGAACTGCCGGGCCACGGACAGATAACCCTCCAGCAGCGCTTCGCATAGCCCCAGATCGAACTGCACCGCCTCAGGATTACGGCTTTCCTCACCGAGGGTGTTGCAGCAGGAACGCAGGCAATCGCCGATGTCGTAATGAACCAATCCCGGTTTGACGGTATCGAGATCTATCAGGGCGATGGCCTCGCCGGTGGCGGCATCCAGCATCACGTTATTGATCTTCGGATCGCCGTGAATCGGGCGCAGCTGCAGCTCACCGCGGGCCTTGGCCTCCTCCAGCACCGGCGCCAGCGACTGGCGGCTCTCGATGAACTGCTGACACCAGTGCTCCTGCGGCGAGGGCGGCGCTGAACAACGACCCAGCAGCTGGTGGTACTGGGCCAGGTAGGTGGGGGTGATGTGAAATCCCTCCAGCGTGTCCGCCAGCTGATCGACCGGGAGATCACTGATCAGGTGATGAAACATGCCAAGGCCATAGCCCACTTCACGCGCCTGCGCCGGATCCCGGGCCATCTCCAGGCTGCGGGCGGCCGGTACATAGGTCATGGCCCGCCAGATCTGGCCATCGCGCTCCACCCAGGGATCGGCAGAATCGGTTGGGGTAAGGATGTGCGGCATCTCCCAGGAGCGCCGGCAGGAGCCGTTGTGGGCGGGATCATCCGGAAGCTCCTGCAGACGGGCGGCGACATGCCGGGTCACGATCTGCATGTTGCGCATCACCAGCTTCGGCTGGCGGAAGACCTCCCTGTTAAGGCGTTGCAACACGAGGGGTGGTTGGGTCTGTCCAGCCAGCGACACCAGAAAGGTGTCGTTGACATTGCCCTGCCCCAGGGGCTCAATGGCGATGATGCCCGCGCCGGGATGAAACTGGGCGGCGATCTCACGGAGCTCGTGCCCATGGGCGACCGAAGCCTGGATCATGGGTCTCGGCCGCAAACCGGGCCGCAGCCTGACACGCTTCCGCCAGCCTGGGTTCAGCCGTGGTGACAGCGCGCCGACAGACTGCCATGGGTGAACGAAACCTTTACGGCCAACTCCGGCAAGCGCCTCACGACGGCTGTCTCTGATCCAGGGGCGGCGACGATTCCGCAGGGCTTGGTGTCTCCAGCAGCTGAATCTGAAACAGCACATCCTCCAGCGCATCGGCCGCGCTGATGCCGGCATGGCGCGGTGGGTTCTCCGTTGTGCAGCAACTGGGCAGGGGCGCCAGGACCGTCCAGGGGCGGGCGTGGCAGAACTGCACCACACTGAGCCGCTGCTCGCTGCTGCCTGGAGGTGCCACCACCCGGTGCCAGCCGGCTGGGATCAGGCCATTGCTGAGCCGCTCCAGCATCAGGCCGCTGTTGAGGATCACCCGCCCAGACGGCGGCAGGGCATCCCGCCACTGGCCCTGCACCTTCACCTGCAGGCCCGGCCCCGTGGCCCGCGGCAGGGCCGTGATCAGGTTGATGTCGCCGTGGGCAGCCGCCCACAGGTGCGATCTGCTGGGGGCCTGCGCCATTGGTGGGTAGCGGATCGCGCGGGTGAGGGTGGGGGCGTCCTGCACCATCTCCTCAAACAGCGTCTCGGCGCAGCCGAGCCCCAGAGCGATCACCCGCAGAACGCGCCGTTGCAGATCAGCCACGGCAGCATGAAAGTGGCCCAGTACGGCCGTGATGCCGGGCACCACCTGCTCGGGTAGCACCGGTTCGGGATAGAGATGGGGATAGCGCCGCCGCAGGGGATGAGCCGCCGCCAGCGGAGCGGCCCAGTTGAGCATTTCCTTCCAGTCCGCCTGCTCGCTGCCGGCGGCCGTTTCCACCAGAAGCCCCGTGTAGCCGGTCTGGCCATGGCTGCCGGGTGCCCGGAAGCGCTGCTTGACCTCTGGCTCCAGGGCGAAGAACCGCGCCAGCATTCCGTAGGCGGTATCGAGCAGGTCCTCGGGCAGATCGCTGCTGGTGTAGACGAAGCCCGTGGCCAGGCTGCGGCGCACCCCATCCACCACCGCCCGCCGGGCAGCTCCATCGCCGCGTTCGAACCGGAGCAGATCGACATCGAGAATCTCTGGCTCCTGGACCATGGCGGGGTTCCCCGGACTGGCTAGAGCGGAAGTATCCCGCCCCTGCCCGCCATGGACTTCACCCAGGACTTCGCCCATCCCCGCCTGGCCTGACCCCAGCGCTGGAAGGCTCTCAGGCGGCCGGCAGCAGGTCTTCCGGCCGTAGATCCGGCCGGCGCCGCAGGGCGAAGAGGGTGCCGGCGTTGCCGCGACAGAGGCGCAGCTCCTGGTCGAGCACGGTGATGTCGAGCCAGGCCGGCGTGGCCTGCCGCACCCGGGCCAGCAGCTCGGGGCGCCA
>NZ_JAYGIC010000133.1:0-11445 GCF_034931105.1 Synechococcus sp. CCY9201
CGGTGTGCGGCGGGGCCGAGCCGCAGCAGCTCTGCATCCGCCGCGGCTGTGCTTCGCCGGGAGGCGGGAGTGGCACCGGCGGCGGAGATACCCGGCACTGCTGCCGTCTCGGTGGCGGCCAGCAGCAGCAGCACCTCGGTGGCCCGGCAGTTCACCGAGAACCGCTCCAGCCAGCCCTGGGCAACGCCGGGCTCGCCCGCCAGGCGACGGATCACAGCGGATCGAGGGCCACCAGGGCCCGCAGGGCCTCAGGGGGTTCGCCGATCGGCGACTGCAGCCGTGGAAAGATCCAGTAGGCCACCGCATGCAGGGCCAGAACCACGATCACGTTCTGGATCAGCACCAGCAGGAGGGCGGCCAGCTGGACCTGCAGCAGCTCGAAGCCCGCCCCCATGCCCAGGAGGCCGCCGATTCGCTCCAACAGGCCGGCGGCGGCGGTGGTGATCACGACCCAGAGGTTTTCCCCCACCAGCACCGAGAGCACCACCACGCGCACCAGGAAGCCGGCCGCGCCGATCAACGCACCCACCGACCAGGTGAGCCACCAGCTGGCCTGGCGCCGCCAGCCCCAGCCCAGCCAGAGGGCCAGCAGGCCATAGGGAAACAGCACCAGGGGGCCCCGGATCGGGCCCATCAGGGCCACCAGCAGCAACGCCGTGACCACCACGCCCTCGCTGGCGCAACGCCAACCATGGCGAAGCTGCAGCAGGGCCAGCGGCAGGGGCAGGGCGAGGCGGAAGAGGGGACTGCCTACCGGCAGGTAATACAGCGCCATCCACAGCAGCGCCGTGGCGGCGGCCAGGTAGGCGGTCTCCATCAGCTGGCGGGCCTGGCGCTGGCTGAGGGGCGGGTTGCTGCGCACGGGGAGACGGCTCAACGGGCTGCTGCGGACGAGGGGCTCATCGGGGGGCGGGCGCCGGGGTGCTGATCGGAGCGGCGGGGGCACTGGCTGGGGCGGCTGCCGGCACCCGCTCGATGCTCTCCACCTCAAACGAGAGACCGGCGGCGCGCAGGGCCTGCGTCAGGGCCTCGGCCGGCGCGGCGGGATCGGCCTGGGGCAGCTGGATCGTGACCCGGTAGGGAGCTGGGGTGGAAGGTCGCACTTCACTGGGTCCCTTGCCGGCTGGCTTGCTGCCGGCTCCGCCGGCAGCGGCGGTTCCAGCCGATGGATCGGCTGGGGCAGAGGTCGTCTTGGACGGGTCAGTCCTGGCTGGGCCTGGGGTCGGTGGTGCCGTTTTGCCCTGGCCTGCCTTTGTCTGGTCAGCCGGCACAGGAGTGGTCAGCACCGGTGTTTCCGGCGTGGTGCCGGCAGTGCTGGAGGCGGCGGCGGGAGTCCCTGTCCCGGCTGGATCGGCGTTGCCGGCACCGGGGAAGCTGCCTGCCAGACGAGCCCCGAGGGGGGAGCCGCTGCAGCCGCCGGCCAGCAACGCCAGCAGGCCTGCCGCCAGCAGAGGCCGGAGGGGGCCGTGAGCGGGAGTGCTCAACTGCCGGCCGCCTTGATCACTCGCACGGCACTGGCCCGCAGGCG
The DNA here is from genome assembly GCF_034931105.1 of Synechococcus sp. CCY9201. Classification (NCBI taxonomy): domain Bacteria; kingdom Bacillati; phylum Cyanobacteriota; class Cyanophyceae; order Synechococcales; family Synechococcaceae; genus Synechococcus; species Synechococcus sp. CCY9201. The sequence continues at coordinate 1,529 of NZ_JAYGIC010000133.1, forward strand.
ACCGGTCTTGGTGGTGGCGGGGGGCTTTTTCGCCGCTGGTTTGGCTGCGGAGGTGCCGCTGGCTGCATTCTTGGGGGTTCCGGTTTTGGAAGCGGTGCCTGTCTTGCCGGCACCGGTCTTGGCCGCAGTTGCTTTCGAGGAAGCGGTCTTGCGGCCCTTGCCCTTGCCGCTGGCCGCCTTGGCCCCCAGCAGCTCCACGGCCTGCTCCAGGGTGATCGTCTCGGCGGTGATGCCTTCCGGCAGGGAGGCATTCACCTTGCCCTGCTTCACATAGAGGCCATAGGGCCCATCGAACACCTGGATGGCCTCCTCGGCGCCCTCGGGCGTGCCCAGATCCTTGAGCGCCGTGCGGCCACCGCGGCCGCGCTTGGGCATGGCCAGCAGCTCCAGGGCCCGCTCCAGACCCACGGTTAGCACATCGTCTTCGGCCTTGAGGGAGCGGTAGTCCTTTTCCCCCTTGCCCTTGTCGTGCACCACGTACGGACCGAAGCGTCCCAGACCCGCCTGCACCTTGCCGCCATCGGGATGCTCTCCCAGCAGCCGCGGTAACCGCAGCAGGCCCAGGGCATCGGCGAGGCTGAGCTCCTCAGGCTTGACACCCTTGGGCAGGGAGGCCCGTTTGGGCTTGGGGTTCTCGTCGCTGACCTGGCCCTTCTGCACATAGGGGCCGTACTGGCCGAACAGCAGATAGACCGCTTCTCCGGTTTCAGGATCCTCCCCGAGGGATTCGGGCCCCTCAGCCTTCTGCTTGAGGATCAGCTCGGCCTTTTCCGCATCGAGATCACCGGGGGTGATCTCCTGGGGCAGGGTTGCCTTGAGCAGCTCTTCGCTGCCGTCTTCGCTGACGCGCTTGGTTTCGAGGTAGGCGCCGAAGCGGCCGATCCTCACCACGCAGGGCAGGCCCTCCAGCTCCACCGTGCGCGAGACGCCGGGGTCGATGTCCCCCTCCCTCTGCTGCACCTGGGTTTCGAGGCCGGTTTCGCCCTTGTAGAAAGCCTCGAGATACGGCAGCCAGGACACCTTGCCGTGGGAGATCTCATCGAGGGTGTTCTCCATGCGGGCGGTGAAACTCGTGTCCACCAGATCCGGAAAGTGCTCCTCCAGGAGTCCGGTCACGGCGAAGGCGGTGAAACTGGGAATCAGGGCGTTGCCATGCTGAGTGGCATAGCCCCGGTCCACGATCGTGCCGATGATCGAGGCGTAGGTGGAGGGTCGACCGATGCCCTCCTTCTCAAGCATCTTCACCAGGGCCGCTTCGCTGTAGCGGGCGGGGGGCTGGGTCTGGTGGCCGAGGGCCTCCACGGCCTTGCAGGACGGGCTGTCCCCCACCGCCAGGGCGGGTAGCAGCACTTCCTGGCCCTCCAGGGCGGCATCGGGATCGTCGGATCCCTCCACGTAGGCCCGGAAGAATCCGGCGAAGTCGATCCGCTTGCCACCGGCGCGGAAGTTGGCGGTGCCGAGGCTGCCGCCGGCCGCCACCTCCAGTTCCACGCTCAGCATCGTCAGGCGGGCATCGGCCATCTGGCTGGCCACCGTGCGTTTCCAGATCAGCTCGTAGAGAGCCAGATCGCGGCCGTCCAGGCCGGTGTCGCTGGGGGTGCGGAATCGTTCGCCGGCAGGCCGGATCGCCTCGTGGGCCTCCTGGGCGTTGCGGGCCTTGGTGCTGAACTGCCGCGGTGCCGGGCTGAGGTAGTCCTTGCCATATTTCTCGCTGACGCAGCTGCGGGCGGCGGTGATGGCCTGATCACTGAGGTGCACCGAGTCGGTGCGCATGTAGGTGATGAAGCCCCGTTCGTAGAGGCCCTGGGCGGCGCGCATGGTCTCGCGGGCCGACAACCGCAGCTTGCGGTTCGCTTCCTGCTGCAGGGTGCTGGTGGTGAAGGGGGGCACGGGTCTGCGCACCGTGGGTTTCTCCTCCACCGTCTTCACCTTCCAGGTGGCGGCCTGCACGGCGTCCTGGAGCTGGCGGGCTTCGTCCTCGGCCAGCAGCTTCACGGTGCTGCCAGCCTTGATCGCACCGGTGGTTTCGTCGAAGTCACTGCCGCCGGCGATCCTTTCGCCGCGCAGATGGGTGAGTTTGGCCTCGAAGCCACTGCCGGCCTGTTCCAGAGCGGCCTTGAGGTCCCAGTAGCTGCCACTGCGGAAGGCCCGCCGCGCTCGCTCGCGTTGCACCAGGAGGCGCACCGCAACCGACTGAACGCGTCCGGCCGACAGGCCCCAGGCCACCTTCTTCCACAGGAGGGGGGAGAGGGTGTAACCGACCAGCCGATCCAGGATGCGCCGCGTTTCCTGGGCGTGCACCAGCTCCATGTCGAGCTCGCGGGTCTGGTCGAGGGCCCGGCCGATCGCCTCCTTGGTGATCTCGTGGAACACCATCCTCTTGACCGGCACCTTGGGGCCGAGCAGCTGCAGCAGATGCCAGCTGATGCTCTCGCCTTCCCGGTCTTCGTCGGTGGCCAGCAGCAACTGATCGGCGCCCTTGAGGGCCTCCTTGAGCTCCTTCACCACCTTTTTCTTGTCCTTCGGCACCACGTAGAGCGGTTCGAAGGCATTGGCAGTGTTGACCCCCAGATTGGCCCACTTCTCGCCCTTGTGGGCCGCCGGGATCTCGCTGGCGTTGTTGGGCAGGTCACGCACGTGACCCATCGAGGCCTCCACCCGGAAGTCCTTGGGCAGGAAGCCACGGATCGTGCGGGCCTTGGTGGGGCTCTCGACGATGACCAGGGTGTGGGCCACAGAGACGCGACGGACCGGTTCCCTCTTTATCGCATCGACCAGCCGGTTGCCGTGTGTCGCTTTCTCGCCCCCCTGTCAGGAAGCCTCGGACAGGGTGCCGTGGCTACCAGGCGGCGCGGCTACAGTCCGCAGCACCGGATCCCTCCCTCGTCAGCTGCCGCGATGTTTCTGCCCGGTGTTCTTCCTCCCGCCGTGGCGGACAGTGCCTCGACGGCTGCGTTCTCCCCTGGGCTGAGCCTGCAGCTCCATGCCGGGGCGATCGCGCCGGAAGCGGCTGTGTTGATTGCCCTGCTGGCCTGTCTTCTGGTGGACCTGGCAGGCGAAAAAGCTGCGAGCCGTTGGGTCCCCCCTCTCTGTTACGCAGGTCTCGGCACGTCGCTGGTGCTGCTGGCCCTGCAATGGAATGGTCCGCAGGAGCCTGCGTTCCTCGGATCTTTCCTTGCCGACAACCTAGCGATCGCGTTCCGCGCTGTGGTGGCAGCCTCCACCCTCTTGTCCCTGCTGCTGAGCTGGCGCTACGTGGAACAGAGCGGCACGCCGGTGGGCGAGTACGCCGCCATCCTGCTGGCCGCAACCCTCGGGGCGATGTTCCTGTGTGGCGCCACGGATCTGGTCAGCATCTTCATCTCGCTGGAAACCCTGTCGGTCTCCAGTTATCTGCTGTCGGGCTACATGAAGCGTGACGCCCGCAGTTCCGAAGCAGCGCTGAAATATCTCCTGGTCGGTTCAGCGGCGGCGGCCGTGTTTCTCTACGGCGCCTCGCTTCTTTACGGCCTGACCGGTGGTGGCACCACCCTCACCGATGTGGCAGCCGCACTGCAGACGAGTGCCTCTCCGGTCACAGCCCTGGCCCTCGTGTTCGTTCTGGCCACGGTGGCCTTCAAGATCGCCGCCGTGCCGTTCCACCAGTGGACACCGGACGTGTACGAAGGATCCCCGACTCCGGTCGTGGCCTTTCTCTCGGTGGGCTCCAAGGCTGCGGGTTTTGCCCTGGCTCTGCGGTTACTGGTGGGTTGTTTCGAGAGCTTCGATGCCCAGTGGAAGCTTCTCTTCACTGTGCTTGCCGTGCTGAGCATGGTGCTCGGCAATGTGGTGGCTCTGGCCCAGACCTCCATGAAGCGGATGCTGGCCTACAGCTCGATCGGACAGGCCGGTTTTGTGATGATCGGTCTGGTCTGCGGCACCGAAGACGGCTTCGCGGCGATGGTGCTCTATATGGCGGCCTATTTGTTCATGAACCTGGGCGCCTTCGCCTGCATCATCCTCTTCTCGTTGCGTACGGGCAGTGATCGAATTGCCGATTACGCGGGTCTGTATCAGAAGGATCCTCTGATCACTCTCGGCCTCAGCCTCTGTCTGCTGTCGCTGGGCGGCATCCCGCCGATGCTCGGCTTCTTCGGCAAGATCTACCTCTTCTTCGCCGGCTGGGCCGACCACCAGTACCTCCTGGTGGTGGTGGGTCTGGTCACCTCCGTGGTGTCGATTTACTACTACATCTCCGTGATCAAGATGATGGTGGTCAAGGAGCCCCAGGAAGCTTCCGATGTGGTGAAGGCTTATCCAGAGATCAGCTGGAATCTCGCCGGTCTCCAACCGCTCCGTGCCGCCCTGATCACCTGCCTTCTGGCTACCGCCGTGGGCGGTGTGCTCTCCAATCCGCTGTTCACCTGGGCCAACAGCACCGTGGCGGGCACCCCTATTCTCATGCGCGCGATCGGTTGACGGTGGCATCGGAATCTGGCGTCGGCGACCCCGTTGCCTGCCTCGATCATGTGAGCAAGATCTACGGGGTCGGTGACCAGGAGGTCCGTGCCCTCGACGACCTCAGCCTCACCGTCAACCGGGGCGATTACCTGGCGGTGATGGGAGCCTCCGGATCCGGGAAAAGCACGGCCATGAACATTATTGGCTGCCTCGACCGCCCCAGCGGCGGCAGTTACCGCCTCAATGGCACGCCGGTGGAGCGGCTCGACGACGACCAGCTGGCCGATCTACGCAACCGCGAGCTCGGCTTTGTGTTTCAGCAGTTCCACCTGCTGCCCAACCTCAGCGCCCTCGACAACGTCGTACTGCCAATGGTGTACGCGGGAATTCCAACGGCGGAGCGGAGTGAGCGTGCCCGCCATGCCCTGGAGCAGGTGGGACTGGCCACACGGATGAACAACAGGCCCAACCAGCTCTCGGGTGGTCAGCAGCAGCGGGTCGCGATTGCGCGGGCGATCATCAACCAACCGGCCCTGCTCCTGGCCGATGAACCCACCGGGGCGCTCGATTCCCACACCACTGCTGAAGTGCTCGACATCTTCGATGACCTGCATCGCAACGGCATGACCGTCGTGATGGTGACCCACGAGGACGATGTGGCAGCCCGTGCTGAACGGGTGGTGCATTTTCGCGACGGGCATATCGCCGACTGACCATCCCTCAGCGGCTAATCCCACAGAGCCGGATTTGTTCAGCTCGCCTTGCTGGCGGAACTACCCGGTCCGGCTTGGGCCGACGGCCTCTCCAGGGTCTGCAGCAGCTGGCCCATCAGCAGGGCAATGGCATCGCTGCCCACGGCAGCTCCGCCTGGATCAAGGTCGCCAGGGTCGACGGCCACCCAGCCGCCATCCTGGGGAAGGCGCAGCTCGAAATGCAGATGAGGGCCTGTGCTCATGCCGGTACTGCCCACCCGGCCGATCACCTCACCCTGCCGTACCTGATCGCCTGCTTTGACGTAGAGCTCGGACAGGTGCCCGTACAGCGAGCGGCGGCGGGGGCGGTCGTGCTCCACCTCGATCGCCAGGCCGTAGCCGCCGGCAGGACCACTGCTCACCACCCGGCCGGAAAGAGCCGCCACCACTGGTGTTCCCTCCGGTGCAGCAAGATCGCGCCCTGCATGCATCAGCCAGTTGCCCAGAAGCGGGTGCAGTCGCCAGCCGAAGCCACTGCTGGTCACCGCCGACCCGATCAGAGGGAACAGCAGACGGCGGTTGCCGTTTCCGGCGATCGGGGCTGGCCGGGGGGTGACACGGAAGACCTGGGCCAGACTGAAGCTGCCGTCAGGGCCCGCCAGCAGCGCCGATACCGGCACTGTGAGCGGCGGCAGCGGCTGGCCATCTCCGCCGATCCGCGCGAAGCCTCCCTGCTCCAGGCCGGCAACCTGCGTTTCGGGACCACGACCGCGCCACCGCACCACCAGGCCGGTGCGGCATTCCTGGGCGGAGAGAGCGCCGCTGCTGCAGGCCTGCCGATGGGCCGGCAGCCCCTGGGGATAGATCGAGCCCGCTGAACGGACCCTGTCCCGCTCGGCAGAGGTCACCACTCCCTGGCGCACCAAGGCGTCGAGGGAAGCATCGAAGCGGCTGGGTGCCCGGGCTGGGGTGGCCTGGGGATCGGGGCGCAGCGGCTGGGGATCGAGGGCCGTGATCGGCCTCGGATTCCGTATCTGGGGATTGGGCGATTGCGGGGTGATCGGCCGGGCCGGCAGGACACGGGCCGGAGGGGTGGCCGGCTCAGGAGCCGCGGCGGATGGCGGAGCGATCAACTGAGGTGGCGGAGCCACCGGTGCTGAGAGATCGGCTGCACTGCCGCCCTCAGCGGGGGAGATGGCTTCACCCCAGGCCAGGCCGGCCGCCGTCAGGGGCAGCAGCGCCACCATGGCGATGAGGGTCTTGGCGGAGAGCACCGTCAGAAGGAAGGCAAAGGAAAATCTGATCTTGAGTTTAGGCAGCTCGGTCAGTCACCCAGAACTCAGAACCGGCGTTGCAGGAGGATGCGCTCCGCGCCACGCTGCAGCACCAGGCTGCCATTCGTCGACAGATCCACCGCCTTCCAGGCCACACCACCGTGTAGCACCGGCGCCACTGGAAGCAGCAGTCGCTGGCGGGCTTCCCGCAGCACCCGTCCTGGCGCAAGGGCGTGGGTCGCCGCCCACTCAAGGCCCCGCAGCAGATGGGCCGCCAGGCCGGTAGGAGCGGTAGCCCGGGCGGCGGCGCTGCCGCGCCAGCTCGGCTGGGTCGCCGCCAGGGCCGTCGCCACAGAAATAGCCCCCGGCGGCACCGGGTTGATGCCATTCAGGCCCACCCCGACCTGGGCCCAGCGCACCTGCTCGCCCCGCAGCCGCAGGCGAGGCAGGAGGCCAGCGATCTTTTGCCCCTCCACCAGAAGATCGTTGGGCCATTTCAGCTGCACCGTCAGGCCCAGGGCCTCGAGTTCCAGGGCCAGACCCACCGCGACCGCCAGGCCAACCGCCGCGCCGCGGGGTGGCGGCAGTGCCCAGGGCAGGGCGGCACTGAGCCACACTCCCCCGGCTGGAGATTGCCATGGGCGTCCCCGTTGCCCCTGGCCGAACCGCTGACGGGAGGCCAGCACCGCCCGCGGCGCGAATGCCGCCGACCTGGCGCAATCGGGTGGCACCGCCGTCAGCCAGGCCTCCAGTTCCCGCTCGGTGCTGGCGCAGATCGTTCGATGGCGCAGCCACCAGTCGGGGAAGGCGGAGGGGTCAGGCTGGCTGCGCTGCAGCCGCCGGCGGGCCCGCAGCACGGCGGCGGCACTGAGGGGCGAGCGTCGGGCCCGAAGGCTCACAACTGCCGCAACCAGGCCCCGATGCGAGCAGCACCGGCCTCCAGTTCCTCGCTGGGATGCACCAGGGCCAGGCGCAGCCACCCCTCACCGGCCGCCCCGAAGCCGTTGCCGGGGGTGAGGGCCACGCCGGTGGCCTCCAGCAGGGCGGCGCCGAAGGTCTCGGAATCCCAACCACGGGGCCTTGCCGCCGGTGGCAGGGCCAGCCAGAGGTAAAGGGCCATCGAGGGGCGCCGCACCGGCCAGCCCGCTGCCTCCAGAGCTGTCGCCATGCGATCACGCCGCTCCCGGTACACGGTTCGCAGGCGCTCGGGCCAGTGGGGCTCCTGTTCCAGGGCGGCGATTGCCCCGGCCTGCAACGCCAGGGACTGGTTGAAGTCCACCACTCCCTTGAGCTGACGCAGGGCCGTGATCAGCCACTCGGCTCCGATCGCAAAGGCCAGGCGATATCCCCCCAGGCACCAGCTCTTGGAGAGGGAGAAGAACTCGATGCCGCAACGGCGCCAGCCGGGATGGCGGAGCAAGGCCGGCGCCTCCCCCTCAAGCGCCAGATCCACGTAGGGGTTGTCGTGGGCCAGCACGATGTCGTGGCGCAGGGCGCGGTCCACGAAGGGATCCAGCCAGTCCTGGGCGCCGGTGGTGGCGGTGGGGTTGTGGGGAAAGCCCAGCACCATCAACTTCAGGGCCTGCCACTGGCTGGAGGAGAGCTGCTCGGGATCCGGCCGCCAGTTCCGCGCCGGGTCGAGGGGCAGGAACACCGGTCTGGCCGAGGCCAGGTGCAGGCCGCCCCGGTGGGAGGGGTAATAGGGATCCAGCAGCAGGGCCTGGTCCCCTGGATTCAGCACCGCCAGAGGCAGGTGGGCGGTGCCTTCCTGGGAACCGACCAACAGGAGCACTTCACGCTCCGGATCCACGGCCACGCCGAAGCGGCGCTCCGCCCAGGCGGCGGCGGCCTCCCGGAACGGCAGGGTGGCGGCATGCAGGCAATAGGCGGCACTGTCGGACCGCTGCAGGGCTGCAGCGATCGCGCTGATCGCCGCCGGCGGGGGTGGCAGGTCAGTGGAGCCGAGCGAGAGGTCGAGCAGGGGAGGCAGCGATGCGCCTGCTGTGGAGGCCTCCCGATTCAGACGGGCGACATAGTCAGCCTTGCGGCTGTCGTTGCGGGCGAAGACACCGCTGCCCAGCTGCGACAGACGCTCAGAGATGGGCATCCAGGAAAGCCTTGAGCTGCGGCCTGGCCATGGCGCCTTCGTGGCGCGCCACTTCGACGCCGTCGCGGAACAGGATCAAGGTGGGCAGTCCCTGAATCTTCTGGGCATCGCGGGTGGCGGGATTGGGATCGGCCTCCAGCTTGCCCACCAGCAGACGGCCGTCGTATTCGGAGGCGGCCCAGTCCATCAGCGGCGCCATCAGGCGACAGGGCCCGCACCAGGGGGCCCATACATCGACCAGAACGGCCCCCTCAGCACCGAGTACCTCCGCTGCAAAAGTGGCATCGGTGACCTCGGCAACGGGCACGGCGGCAGAAGGAACGCTGGGTGAATTGTATGGACGGGGCCTGTGGATCCGGCGGATCAGAGCCCATGGATCCTGCGGATCAGGGCCCATGGATCCTGCCGAATCAGAGTCTGTGCCTGGATCAGAGCTTGTCGATCGAGCGCTTGAGTTCTTCCAGGTCGGCATCGACTTCCGCCACCTTGACCGGCTCAAGCTGCGGCATGGGGCCCTCGGCCGGCGGCAGGCCAGCCGCTGAGGCGCCGCCTTCGAGTCGGTTGCGCAGCGCCGCCAGCTCGTCGTCCACGTCATTGCCACCCTGCAGGGCCGCGAACTGGCTCTCGAGATCGGCACCGGCCAGCTCGGCCGCCGCCTGGCTGCGCGACTCCTGCTCCAGCACCTTCTCCTCCATCCGCTCGAAGGCGGCCATGGCGGAGTTGGTGCCGAGGTTGCCCACGGCGCTCTGCAGCTGCTCCTGGGCCTTGGCGGCCTGGGAGCGGGCCTTGAGCATGTCTTTCTTGGTCTTGGCTTCGGCGATCTTGCCCTCGAGCGCCACCAGGCTCTTCTTGAGGGTCTCCACCTGCCCCGCCTGCGACTGCAGCTGGGTGTTCAGTGCCGTGGCCGTGTCCTGGTAGGTCTTGCGACGGGACAGGGCCTCCCGGGCCAGATCCTCCTCCCCCTTCTTGAGGGCCAGCTCGGCGCGCTCGTACCAGATCTTGGACTGGGCTTCGGACTGCTCGGCCTGGTTCTGGATGCGCTTCTGAGAGGCGATGGCGGTGGCCACGGCCTGGCGCAGCTTCACCAGGTCGTCCTGCATGTCGGCGACCGACTGATCCAGGATCTTGGCGGGATCCTCCGCCTTGCTGACCAGGTCATTGAGGTTGGCCCGCAGCAGGCGGCTAATCCGATCAAAGAAGCCCATGGATCACGTACGGGGCAAGGCCCGAGGGTAGCGGGCATCGCCGGGGAACTCTGGATCGGTTGCCCACACCTAGGCTCGATCCATGGCCCCTCAGACCGGGAAGCCCGCCGCCGCAGGCGAGCCGCCAGAGCCCAACCAGCCCGACTCCCGGCCAAGCCCGGACGGCCCCACGATCGGCGAGAGTCTGTCCCGCAAGCTC
>NZ_JAYGIC010000134.1:0-9760 GCF_034931105.1 Synechococcus sp. CCY9201
GCGCCTCCTTCGTCGTAAGCACGCACCCTCCACCCTTGCAGGCAAACGGCACTCGCCCTCAGTGCCTCGCAGCACCGAAGACTCTGCGTTTCCACCGGTGCTCTCGCTCCCGGTGTGCTGCGCAGTCCAAAACCATACCCCATACACCTTCAATCGGGCAAGCCGCCCACTGATGGGGCCGCGGGCAGCTTCAGCCCGCCAGGCTCAGCACCACCAGCACCAGGGCCGTGACGACAAGCACGGCGCTGCCCACGGCCCACATCCGACGCTGACGCGACGTTCGTGACAGCAGCAGCTGCTCACCTTCGCGGCGGATCAGGAACAGGCCCTCCTGCTCCGGCTTGCGCAGGGCCAGGCTGCCGCTGGCATCGCTGACCTCGGCCACCACGAAGATCCGCCCACCTGAGCGGAACACCTCTTCATCGCGTCGCATCCCGAGGCTGCGGATCTGCTGAGGCGCCAAAGCCTGACCCTTGCCGGAAGGCGCCGCCTCGTCGTCGGGTTCGAGGACGGAGAGCACCGATTCCCACTCCAGCTCGGCCTGCTCCGGTTCCACCGGCAGCTCCTGCCCGGCCTGCGCCAGGCGAAAGCAGCAGCGCCGCTCCAGCCGACTCACCTCCTGGGAGCGCTGCTCCCAGCGGCTTTTGGTGGTGGTGCGCCCTTCGGAATCGGTGGTCTGCTCCTCAACCCGCTCCTGATACAGGTGCGTGACCGTATCGACGAAGGCGACGCAGGCCTCGCCGCTCCAGGGGGCCTGCAGCGGCTCCTCGCAGACCAGCTCCCCCTCGAGCTTGACCAGTTCCCGGAAGGAGCCCCCGCCGATGCCATCCACCACGGTGGCGTGCAGATCCAGCAATTCGGCCACGCTGCTGCTGCGCGCCGCCCGCAGCAGGCTCAGGCGGCGCCCCTGATGCAGGGAGCTCCAGCCGCAGAACCCGGCGGCCAGGGCCGCGACCAGGGCGATCCAGCCCATCAGGCGCCCTCCTCGGCGCGGAGCGCCAGCCGATCCGGCAGCCCCTTGCAGCCGCCCGGCAGGGTCTGGCGGGAGCGCTTGCCGCTCCAGGCCGCCAGGTAGTGGCGGGCTTCCGGATCCAGCAGCCGCACCCCCGTGAGATTGATGTTCTCCACCAGGGCGCCGGTGCCCCGTCCACTCAGAAAATCAGGGCTGAGACCGATCTGGCGCGGCGTGGCGCTCTCCAGCGGGCCATAGAAGAAGCGGGTGCGCTCCAGCCGTGCCCCCTCCAGGCAGGCCCCGCCCAGATCGGCACCGGCCAGGTTGGCGTCGCTGAGGTCGGTGGCTTCGAGATTGGTGCCGCGCAGGTCGGCGCCATTGAAATCAATGCCGCGCAGATCGGTGCCGGCCAGGTCCTGACCCCGCAGGCTCTGATACAGCTGGATCACGGGCACGCCGGCCACCCGGTCTTCTTCATAGCTTCCCTGGCCATCGAGGATGGCGCGGCCGAGGCGATGGTCGCGCCGCAGCGGAGTGAGCAGGCGCGCATGGGAGAGAAAGCGCAGGATGCGGGCCTTGCCGTCGGCATCGATGCTGCTGAGCACGGCCGCCAGCCGCCCCTCGGCCAGCATCCGCTCGAGCGGCCAGTCTTCCAGCAGGCCTTCGTCGTCGCTGATCAGCTCGGAGACGCCGTGGATGAAGCTGTCGATCGTCTGGGCCTGGGTGATGCGGTTCTGCTGGGTGGTGAGCCGCTGGTCGACCATCACCTGCCGCCAGGCGATCATCAGCGCCACCGAAGCCACCAGGATCTGCCCGAAGGCGCCGATCACCCCTTCGCCGATGGCGCCGATCGCCTCCCAGTCGGCGCGGCGGTAGATCCCCAGCAGGGGATCCCACCAGCCCAGCTGCAGGGTGATCACCACCAGGGCCAGCACCAGCGCCAGCACGGCCGCGATGCGGGCGGTGGGGGGATCGTCGATCCGCTGGCGCAGCAATTGCCAGAGCGGCGGCAGCAACTGATGCAGCGACAGCCCCACGGTGAGCAGGGCCGCCGCCGCCGCCACCCAGACCAGGCCAGCCAGGGAGGCCGCCAGGGTGAGCGCCACCGCCAGCAGCAACCGCAGCAGGGGCGACTGGCGCAGCAGGGCCCAGAGGGTGATCGGGCGGAAGGGGGCCGGAGCCGTGCGGCGCTCGTCGGACAGCTGACTCATGGCAGGGAACCGCCCTGGAAGTAGAAACCTGCGCCCAGAATCAGGTAGGTCGCCAGCAGCAGCACCCCCTCCAGCCAGTCGGAACGCCCATCGAGGCTGACGAGGTTGCTCACCACCACGGCGGCGATCACGGCGACCAGTTCATAGAGGTTGAAACTCAGATCGAGGGGGTGGCCCAGGAAGGGCCCCAGCAGCACCAGCAGGGGCACCACCAGCAGGGCCACCAGCAGGGTCGAGCCCAGGGCCACCGACACCGACAGATCCATCTTGTCCTTGCGGGCCATGCTCACCGCCGTGAGGTATTCGGCGGCGCCGCCCAGCAGCGGCAGCAACACCACGCCGGTGAACAGGGCCGTGAGCCCGAAGCCCTCGGTGACGCTCTCCACCACGCCGACAAACAGCTCGGATTCATAGGTGAGCGCCAGGGTGGCCAGCAGCAGCACCATCACCCAGGGGAGCACCTTGGGGCGCTCCCCGCCATGGGCGAGCTCCTCGCTGTCGGCTTCGGCCACGGCATAGAGGGTGCGGTGGGTGCGCAGCGAAAACAACAGGGTGAGGCCGTAGACCGCCAGCAGCACCCAGGCCACGAACAGGGAGAAGGATTCGCGGCCGGCCGCTGCCACGCCACCATCGCCGCCACCGGCCAGGTTGCCGCTGGCGAGGCTGCCGACACTGGGCAGCAGGATCGCCAGCACCGCCAGGGTCATGGCCGATCCATTCACCCGGGCCACCACCGGCTGAAAGCGCTGCTCACTGCGCCCGATGCCACCGACCAGCATCGAGAGCCCCAGAGCCAGCAGCAGGTTGGCCATCACCGTGCCGGTGATGCTGGCCTTGACGATCTCCACCAGACCGGCTTTCAGGGCGGTGAGGGCAATGATCAGCTCGGTGGCATTGCCGAACACGGCATTGAGCAGAGCCCCGATCGAGGGGCCGAAGCTGATGGCCAGCTCCTCGGTGGCCGTGCTCAGCCAGATCGCCAGGGGAATGATCGCCAGCGCCGAGGTGGCGAACACCGCCCCATCGCCCCAGTGCAGGGTTTCGGCCAAGGCCGACAGGGGCACCATCACCAGCAGGCCGAACGCGATGGCGTTCCGGGGGGTCATGCGCCGGGATCGGATCGGCGCATTCTGACGGCACCAGCCCGGCTCGGCTGGGGCGGCTGCAGCATGGGCGCCAGGTTCCGGGTGCCGACACGGCGACACAGATGAACGACACCCTGGCGGGCTGGGCGCTGGTGCTGGGCCTGACGGCGATGGGCTTCTGGCTGGGCGAGCGCCCCGGCTGGTTCGGGCGGCTCGGCCCCACGCTCTGGGTGCTGAGCCTCGGCCTGCTCGCCTCCAATGGTCTGGGGCTACGCCTGCCGGAATCGGTGGCGGAGGGCGTGAATGGGCCGCTCACTTCGGTGGCGATCGTGCTGCTGCTGCTGGCGGTGGATGGCCGGCGGGTGTGGGAGGAGGGCCGCAGCCTGATCGCCCCCTTCGCCGCCGCGGTGGTGGTGACCTGTCTGGCAGCCCTGCTCGGCGCCCTGCTGCTGGGCCCCGCGCTCGGGGCAGACACCCCGCCCCTGGCCGGTCTGTTCACGGCCACCTACACCGGCGGCAGCCTCAATTTCGTGTCAGTGGCGCGGGCCCTGGCGGTACGGCCCGACCTGGTGACCCTGGCCACCGCCGCCGATCAGCTGGTCTTCACAGTGTGGTTTCTGCTCAGCCTGCTGCTGGGGCATCGACGCCAAAACAACCTCCACCTGGAGACGGAGGCCGGAGCGCTCGATCCCGGCGCGCGCTTCATTCCGCTGGTGTGGCGGCACTGGCGCCAGTGGGGTGGCCAGGCCCTGGCCTGCCTGGCGCTGGCCGTGCTCACCATGCTGGCCGCCACGGCGCTCACCGCCTGGCTGGAGCCCCTGCTGCCCCAGGTGCCGGGCCTCGGCATCGTGGTGCTCACCAGCCTGGCGCTGGTGGTGGCCCAGATTCCCGGCCTGCGCTGCAAGGCGCTGGCTTACCCCCTGGGCCTGCTGGCGATCCATCCCTTCTTTGCGGTGATCGGCCTGAGCGCGGCCGTGATGGCGCTGCTGGGGGAAGGGTTGAACGTGCTGATCTATGCCGCCCTGGTGGTGGCGGTGCAGGCGGTGGGGGTGCTGGCCCTGGCCCGCTGGCGCCGCTGGGGCCTGGTGGACACGCTCGTCTCCAGCCAGGCCGCCGTGGGCGGGCCCTCCACAGCTCTGGCCCTGGCCACCTCCTGCGGCCGCCAGGACCTGGCCGTGCCGGGGGTGGCCGTGGGGCTGATCGGTTACATGCTGGGCACCTACCTCGGGCTGCTGATGGCGGCGCTTGTGGCGGCGCCGATACCGACCTGAACCTGGCCGAATGTGAGGGTTCCTGCCGTTCTGCCGTTTTGTGGGTTACGTTGCTCTCATCTGGCAGAAGCCGGCGAGCCGCGTGCTCGCGCATGCCGGAACCAGCACCGAGCCGCCCCTGCGCTTCCTGGGGACGGCCCTTCAGGACCAAAGCCCTGGCGGTGATCCACCGCCACGTCTGTGCTGCCCGTGTGCGAGTCCCATCGGGGACCGTGGCAGCTGGCCGGTGCGTGATCCATATCCAGTCGCAACGTCATGTCCATCACCCGCAACCGACCCATCACCAGAACCACCCAAGCTGGCGCCAAGCGCAACACCGCCCCGTCGCGCAGCGCCCCATCCCGCAGCGCTGCGTGCAGCAGCGAACGGCGCGGAACCAGCAGCAACCCGCAGGAGACACCCTCCTGGGAAGAGCTGCTGGGGCGCCGCTGATCACGGCAGCGCAGATCAAGGCACCGCTGAGCAAAGCGCCGCTGAACAAGCCGCCGCTGAAGACTCAGGCCGAACCAACCGGAACGGCGTTCAGGGCGGCGAGTGCCGCATCGAAGTCAAAGCGGCGGGCGCAGTGCAGCGCCCGGCGCACCTGATCTCCCAGAGCGGAGGGACCGAGCTGCTCCGCCAGGTCCTCCAACGCTTCCCGCGCCTGCGCATCGCTGGCGGCCAGCAAGCTGCGGCAACGCTCCAGCCGTTCCTGCTGGAGAGCGAGAGCGGCGGGATCCTGCTCCGCCCTGGCCCTTGAGCGGTCCCCGGAATCAGGTCCCTCGCCGGACCCATCGCCAGGTTCCAGGGCCTCCAGGCCCGCCAGCACAGGGCGAAGCTGGGCGAGCAACGCCTGCAGTGCATCCTCAACCTGGGCGGTTTCAGCGTCTGCTTGCTCGGATTGCCCAGATTGCTGGGATTGCTGGGATTGCTCAGGTTGCTCCGAACAGGCCGCTTCCAGGGTCGCGGCCGCCTGCTGCACGCCGCGGGCGCCGATGGTGCCCGCCGTGCCCTTGAGCGTGTGCGCCAGACGGGTGGCCGTGCTGACATCGCCCCCCTGCCACGCCGCCCGGAACTGGGCCTCGAAGGTCTGCTGCTCCTCTGAAAAACGCCGCAGCAAGCGCCGGTACAGCTGGGCATTGCCCATGGTGCTGGTCATACCGGCGCGTCGATCGAGACCCGACAGAGGGGGGTGAATCCAGCGCGCCAGGGTGCGGAACATCACCTCCACATCGAGGGGCTTGGCGATGTGATCCACCATGCCCACCGCCAGCACCTTCTCCCGATCCCCGGTCATCACATTGGCCGTCATCGCGATCACAGGGATCGACGCCAGGGCCGGATCGGCCTTGATCGCACGGGTGGCGGTGTAGCCATCCATCACCGGCATCTGGCAGTCCATCAACACGCCGTCGAAGCGGCGATCGTGCGCCAGCAGATCGAGAGCCTCCTGACCATTGCCAGCCACCTCCACCACCAGGCCGGCCTGGCGCAGCAGCTCGCAGGCCAGTTCCTGGTTCATGGCGTTGTCTTCCACCAGCAACAGCCGCGCTCCAGCCAGGGCCATCACCGTTTCCGCCGGTTGCCGGTCCTGCTCGGAACGGCGCGACTCCGACCGGGCCTGGAGATGATCCAGGGCTGAGGCCATGGCCTCCAGCAGGGAGGAGGCCGTGGTGGGCTTGCTGATCACCCCATGGATCGCGAGCCCATTCCGTTCGGCCATCTCCTCGGCATCATCGGGCCCGAACGCCGTGACCAAGAGCAGGCGCGGCTGGGTCTTCAGAGGCAAGGCCGTGATCTGCAGCCCCGCCTCGATCCCGTTGATCAAAGGCATGCGCCAGTCCATCAGCACAAGGGCATAGGGATGGCCTTCGGCATCGGCCTGCTGCACCGCCCGCACCGCCGCCTCAGCATCGCTGGCTGTGTCGGCCTCCATGCCGAAGCCGCGGGCCATGGCGGCGGTGATTTCCAGGGCACTGGAGTTGTCGTCCACCACCAGCACGCGCACGCCGCGCAACTCCTCGGCGACAGGCATCCGCTTGGCAGCGGGATGGGGCTGCAGGCCGAAACGGGCATGGAAGTGAAACGTGGAGCCCGAGCCGAGGACACTCTCCACCCAGATCGACCCACCCATCATCTCCACCAGATTGCGGGAGATCGCCAGCCCCAATCCCGTGCCGCCGTACTTGCGCGTCACGGAGCTGTCGGCCTGGCTGAACGACTGGAACAAGCGGCCAATCTGGTCTTCGGACAGGCCGATGCCCGTATCCCGCACCCAGAAGTGCAGCATCACGGAATCGGCACCAGCTTCAAGGGGCTCGACCCCCACCACGATCTCGCCCTGTTCGGTGAACTTCACGGCGTTGTTGCCGAGGTTGATCAACACCTGCGAGAGCCGCAGCGGATCGCCCACCAGAGAATCCGGACAATGGATCGTCTGATCAAACAGCAGCTCCAGACCCTTGTCGACAGCCTTCATCCCGACCAGATCCGCGAGATGGCGAAGCACGGCTTCAAGGGAGAAGTCGACCGCTTCCATGATCATCCGGCCGGCTTCAATCTTGGAGAAGTCGAGGATGTCGTTGATGATGCCCAGCAGGTGTTCCGCGGAGGTGTGAACCTTGCCCACATAGTTGCGCTGTCTGCGATCGAGATCGGTCTGCAGCGCCAGCTGCGACATCCCAAGGATCACGTTCATCGGCGTGCGGATCTCATGGCTCATGTTGGCCAGAAAATCACTCTTGGCCCTGGTGGCCTCCTCGGCCAGCTCCTTGGCCTGCAACAGCGCCATCTCGGCCTGCTTGCGATCACTGATGTCGTGGATCGTGCTCATCAGCTTCAGCCTGCCTCCAAGCATGGCCGGCACCAACGTGACCTCGCAGGGAAAGACAACCCCATCCCGCCGGCTATGCAGCCAGTCAAAGCGCTTCATCTGTCTGGTGGCCAGGATGTCGGAGACGGTCGTCGAGACCCGCTCCGCCGAGAGGCTGCCATCGGCCTGCAGCGGCGGCGAGAGGTCCTGGCCGGGACTGGTCTGGAGAAACTGCTCCAGACTCTCGTAGCCGAACATCTCGAGGGCACGGTCATTGACATGCTCCCAACCCCGCTCGGGATCGAAAATGAGCAGGGCATCGTTGGAACTGCGGAAGAACGCATTCACGACCTCCTCGGCTGCCTTGCGTTCGGCGATGTTCTCGAACATCCACACGGCAGACAGCTGATCCCCCTCAACCCGCAGGGCCTGAGCCGACACACTGGCCAGAAAGGGCTGGCCGTCCTTGCATTGCAAGGTCCACTCACAGGTGGCAATCCTGTCGGCCTTCAGATCAGGCAGCATGGCGGCCTCGAAGGCATCGTGATCCTCCGGGCTGGGGAACAGGATGGACGCAGAACGATCGATCAACTCGCCGGGTTCGTAACCGAGGTAGACCGCAGCGCGCCGGTTGACCTGGGCCATGATGCCGCCCTTGATGTAGAGAATGCCATTGGGAGCGCTCTGGAAGATCGCCTCCTGCTGGTCCAGCAACTGCCGGATCGCTGCTGCCTGTTCACGCCGTTGGGTGATATCCCGCAAGGCTGCACAGAAGCAGATGCCGTTGCCCTCGGAATCCGGCAAGAGGGAGATCCTGATCTCCACAGGAAACTCGACTCCGGCGCTGCGTTGACCGCTGAGCTCGACAGTGAAGATCTCAGCGTCAGGCTGGGGATCCACGTTGGTCAGAGAGGGGAGCAATTGCTCCAGGATCGGCCCAGCAGACGGAACGAGCGCCACGAATTCATGTCCCTTCAGGCCTGCGGAAGCCACACCGAACATGGCTTCGGCCTGCGAATTGGCAAGGATCACGCAGCCGGCTGAATCCGCCACCAGCATGCCGTCTGGAGCCGATTCGATAATGGCGCGGTACCAGGCTTCGGTGCTCTGGAGAGCCAGCTGCCCTGCTTCAAGCTCGGCGGCTTGCTGCTGCAAAGCCTCGGACAGCTTCCGGGAACGCGCCAGCAGCTGTTCGGTGTTGGCGCGACGCTCGAGAATGTCGAGGTTCATCGCCAGCACGGGCAGGATCGCCTCGATGAGCGCCAGCTGCCGCGGCTGGAACGGCTGAAAGCTGGCCACCTCAAGCACCGCCAGCACCCGATCTCCGCGCAGCACCGGCCACAACGACAGCAGCGTGGGTACCGCCTCCCCAAGACTGGAGCCGATCCGCACATAGTCGGCCGGCGGGTGAGTGAGGATGATGGGTCGGCGCTGAAGCGCACACTGGCCCACCAGCCCCTCGCCGATGCGGAACTGCTGGGCAAGATCCTCGCGTTGTCGGTAGGCGTAACCTCCAAGCAACCGCAGCCTCTCCTGCCCCTGAGCGAGCAGGAAGAAAGCGCCGTGGCCGATCGGCACCGCGGCGGCGAAGGCGCGAAAGAAACGATCAACCAGATCACTGAAACCCTGCGAGAGCTGCAGGGTGGCGGCGATCTCGGCCTCGTGGCTCTTCATCCAGCGCTGGTCTTCCACCTGGCGGGATTGATCGCGCAGCACCCGGATTGATCGGCTCCAGGCGCCGATCTCATTGGGGTAGTGGGCGAATGGGATCTCCTGATCCAGTTCCCCCTCGGCCAGGCTCTCCACCACCCGGCGCAATCGATCTTCCGGCTGACGCACGGAGCGCGCCACCAGAAGGGCCGCCGAGACCGCCAGGACCATCCCCGCGATCAGCACCAGCGCCAGCATGTTGATGCTGGTGGCAGCAACCCTGCCGGCCTCGCGATTCCGCTGCGCCGCTTCCTCGTTGATCGACGCATTGATCTGTTCGAGCTTCTCGATCAGCGACTGCAGCACGATCTCGAAGTGCAGATTCCTCACCTGAGAACGGCTCTCCATGGCCTGCAAGGCCGGACGGAAGGAGCGCATCACCCCCATCAACTCGCCCAGGGGAACAAGCAGCTCCGTGTCGTTTGCATGATTGGCTGCCAATTGGCCCTGGGCCCGTTCCAGGTGGCCCTGCATCTTCTGGTAGGCCCCGAGGATCTGCGCACTGATCAAGCGGCGACGCTCGGGATCCGTTGTGGAGAGGAGCTCCATCAACGACCGCTCGATGCGGGACAGCTGGATGGTCGCCACACTCAGATCCGAGCCGGTGAACACATAGGGACTCCTGAAAAATCCAGATCCATTGCGCCGCAGCTGGTCTCAAGCATGAGAAACCGCTAAAGTAGCCGTGAATCAGGCAATCCGTGATTGCCTTTACTCCTGATCGCTCCATATGTACCGGA
>NZ_JAYGIC010000135.1:0-8416 GCF_034931105.1 Synechococcus sp. CCY9201
CACCAGCTGCTCGGTGGCGGTGCCGGCGGTGGCGAGCCCCAGCTCGCACCAGGCTGCCCAGCGGCCGAAGCAGCCCGGACCCACGTGCAGTTCGATGGTGCCGGCCCGCCAGCTGTCCCGCGCTCCGATCGCGCCCTGCTCCGCGCTCAGGCAGGTGCTGCTGAAGCCAGCCCGGCTCAGCAGCGGAGCCAGCTCCCCGCTGGTGGGCTGGTTGCCGCAGGCCAGCAGCAGGTGGAGGGGCCCGTTGACCCGCACCTGCAGCGCGGCCTCGAGCAGACGCTCCAGATTGCCGAGTGCTTCCGGCAGGCGGCTGCCGGGCAGCAGCAAGAGCCGCCGACCGTGGCGAAGGCCGATGGGCACGGCCTCGGTCTGGAATCCGTCCATCATCGGGTTGCCCGGGGCGAGGGCGGCAACGCCGTGGTTCCGCAGGCCGCGGGCTGTGAGTCGGTCGCGCACGGCCACCAGACGGCAGGGATCGGCGCGCATCAGCGCCCATTCCCACGGATCCCATTCACTGCCCTTGCAGCGGTGATAGCGGTCATCAAGGCCGGGCCGACCCCAGCCCGGTGGCGGTGGTGTGGCCCAGGTGGCGTCGCTCTTGGGGGTGCCCACGAAGCCGTAGGGGCCGCCACCGCTCCAGGCCAGCAGCAGGGGCAGCAGATCCCCCACCGCCAGTACCGGATGGCCTGCACGGCCCCAGTGCCGCACCCAGCGCCACTGCCGTAGGGAGAGCAGGGGCAGGCCGGCCCGCAGGTCGCGCAGCAGGCCCCGCAGGCTCTGGTTACTGAAGCCACCGCTGGGCAGGCAGCGGCGGGGGCCCACCACCTGCAGCCAGCCGGCGGCCTCGGCCGCCGCGAAGGTCTGGCCGAGGCCCACCAGGGCCATCACCGTCAGCTGGCAGTCCGGTTGCTGCTCCCGCAGGGCCTCAAGGATGCGCAGGGCGATCAGATCCTCGCCGTGGCCGTTGCTCAGGACAAGCAGACGGGAGGGCATGCCATGGCTGATACGATCCGCTGCAGGGAGTTTGCTCCCCGGCCGGCGGCATGGCCAAGTGGTAAGGCAGAGGATTGCAAATCCTTTACCCCCAGTTCGAATCTGGGTGCCGCCTTGATGATCCGAACTCCAGCTGGAGTTCATGGTGGCTGAGCTGAATCTCTGGCTTCCGAGCCGAGTGGCAGCGCGCCTGCGCTCAGGTGAAGATGCCGAACATCACCGAGAGCAGGGCGAATCCGACGGCGCCCACCAGGGCCAGCAGCGATGTGGTGTGCAGCATGACGTCCTCCGATGGACCAATCCTAAAGGAAATCTGTAGGCCCGCCAGTGGTTGTTGCAACCCTTTGCGGGGCCTCGGTCGTCGCCCTCAGTCGTCTCCCTCAGTGGTCGCCCTCAACGCGCCACAGTCCACCGTCTCCGTCATGGGCTTCGCAGCGGAAGTGGTGTCGATCGAGGCGGCACTCCCCCCGGGCCAGGCGGCTGCTGGGCAGCCTTGTCACCAACCCCTGGTCGTCGTAGCTGCGGCTGGCGACCGTGCTCACCTTCACCAGCAGGGGCCATTGGGGGCTGCATCGACCCGCCTGGCACTGCAGGGAGGCACTGCCTGGCTCCAGCAGTCCCACGAAGACCAGTTGCTCACTCGAGAAGCGGGAGCCACCCCCGCGGCCGATGATCTGGATGCTGAGCAGTCCCTCCATCAGTTGATCGAGGCGCAGGCTCTGGCAGCCCCGGCTTTCCTGCGCGGCGTCGGGCTCATCGCCCACCGGCAGGTCATGCCTCCCGTTGAGGTTGCTCTTCGGTAGGACCGCTGCCTTCATCGGGGCTGCCGCAGCATGCGCGGGTGACTCGGCAGGCACTGCAGGGGGCTCCCTGGTCTCTCCCGAGAGCGTGTTGCCATCTCCAGGCTCGTTTGCGGCGCTCTCCTCAAGGCTCGGCAGAGGTGGCGGAGGGTGCGTAGGCCGCGGCCGCTCCAGGGGCTGCTGGCTGTCAGAGTTTTGCGTCCGGCTGGCAGGACGGGCCGCCCCAACGCGCTGGATTGCCCGGGCCGCGCGCTGTGGCGCTGGTCCTTGAGGCGGCGCTGGCCCAGCCTCAAGGACCAGCGCTTGCCACCGGCAGTGGCTCACTGAGGTTTCCCAGCGGCCGAAATCTTCCGGGGGATTGCCAGCTGCCCCTGGGGACACCAGGGCTTCGACTGCGCCGAAGCACATGCAGAGCGCCATGGCTGTAGCCGCTCTCACCAGATTCGGCATGCTGCGCATCGGCATCGTGGCACCGCTGCCCGTGTTGGCGGCATTGCCGAGGCTCAGTAGCCCGAATCGGCCACGCAGATGCCCTGGCAGCTGATGTCGTTGCTGGCGGTGCGGCCACAGTGCTGGCAGAGCACACGATCAGGCTGTGGCTGCACGGCTGGCTCTGCTGGCTTGGTCGCCACAGCAGCGCCGGCTGTGGCTCTGGCCTGAACAGCGCTTGGTTCTGCGGGCAGGGAGGACATCGGGCTGGGGGCAGTGGGGAGCGGCAGCACGATCATGGCGTTTCCGTTCATGGGGTTCGGGGAATGGCGCTGCAGACCACCCAGCCGGGGATCGGCGTCGGTACCTGGGCCTGGGGAAACCGGCTCCTCTGGGGCTACGAGCCTTCCCAGGATCCCCAGCTGGAGGCCACCTTCCGGCAAGCTCTGGACCGGGGGCTCCATTTCTTTGATACGGCGGATTCCTACGGCACGGGCCGTTTCGATGGCCGCAGCGAGGACCTGCTGGGCCGTTGCTGTGGGGTCCTTTCGCCACTGGAACGGCAGCGGCTCACTGTGGCCACCAAGCTGGCACCCTTCCCCTGGCGCTGGGGGCGGGGGGGATTCCGCCGGGCATTCGCCGCTTCCCGCCGGCGTCTCCAGGGGAAACTGGACCGGGTCCAGCTGCACTGGAGCACCGCCCGGTATGCGCCCTGGCAGGAAGCGCCGCTGCTCGATGGCCTCGCCGACCTGGTGATCGCAGGGGAGGTGGCCGGTCTGGGGTTGTCGAACATGGGGCCGCGGCGCCTGCGGCAGGTGCAGGCCCGCCTGGCTGAACGCGGCATCCCGATCCTCAGCCTGCAGGTGCAGCTCTCCCTGCTGGCCCCTGAGCCGATCGCTCCCGATGGTGTGGCGGCGGTCTGCCGGGAGCTGGGCATCGCCTTGATCGCCTACAGCCCCCTGGCCCTTGGGGTGCTCGGCCAGCCGCCTGGAGAGTTGGCCCACACGTTGTCGGGTCCCCGGGGCGCCCTGCAGCGGCGGCTGTTGCCGGCAGCCCAACCGTTGCTGCAGGGCCTCCAGGAGATCGCTGGCTCCCATGGGGCCACGCCAGCGGCGGTGGCGCTCAATTGGTGCCGGGCCCATGGCGCCATGCCGATCCCGGGGCTGCGGCGACCGGAGCAGGTCGACGCCGCAGCGGCGGCCCTCTCCTGGACGCTGAGCGAGGCGGAGCGTCAGGGGCTGGATGACCTGGCCCTTGCCAATCGGGTCCGCATGCCTGCCAACCCCTTCCAGAGCGCCTGAATCGATCCTGCTCAGCCGATGGCTTCGGCCGGCTCGGGGGCTGGGGTAAGGACCACCGGCAGGGCGCGCGGGCGTTCCTCGGCTGCCGCCACCACGACCGGACCGTCCAGCCGTCGCAGCAGTGGCGCTGGCGAACCCACGGATACAGGCGCTTCGCTCTGCGTGCTCTCCTCGGAACCGTCTGGCCCGCAGGCCGCCAAGGCTTCCTGCAGCAGGGAGTCGAAGGTGGCACCAGGTAACCGGTGGCGTGCCACTTCCAGGAAGGCACGGGCCAGGGATTCGCCGGCGGCAGCCCGCAACGCCGGGTTGCTGCGCCGCAGTTCCTGCTCCTCCTGAATGGCGCCGATGAACCGTTCGGTCACGTCCCGCTTGGTGGATGCCCGGATGCGGGTGTCCTGCTCCGCTTCGCTGAGGGACACCTGACTCTCGAGTTCCTCCAGACGCCGCCGCAGGCTTTCCAGCACCTCCTGCGCCTCCTTGGCCACGTGGGCCAGCTGGCCGTCTGACAGACGCGGCAGATCGGCCACGTAGACCTTGCCGTGATCACGCAGGGCCAGGAAGGTGGGCCGCAGGCCGCCGCTGCGAGGTCCGGTGAATCCTTCGCGGGGGCGTTGTGGACGGACCGGAGGCCTGGGGCCGGCGGAGCTACGTCGCCGGGTGATGCGTTTGGAGGTATCGAACATGGGCTCAGAAAACGAATGACATGCGACGCGCAGCGTCCGCAGGCCTCGGTGCCGTGTTGCCGGCAGGCGGTGGAGCGGGCGCTGGGGAAGGTTAAGCAGGGCGGATGACCCCACCGGCGCCCTGGCGCCTGGCTTCAGTACGGCAAACCGGCCAGTGGTGCCTCCGCCGGCACCTCGCCCTGTCGCACCTCACCGAGCAGCCAGGACTGGTGACCCAGCTCGCGGCAGGCCTCAAGCACTGCATCGCTGGCGGCCTGCGGCACCACAAGGCAGAACCCCACCCCAAGATTGAACGTGTTCCAGAGGTCGGCTTCGGGCACCTCGCCGCTCTGCTGCAGCCAGCGGAACAGGGGCGGTCGCTCCCAGCTGCCGGCCTCGATGGCGGCATGGAGCCCGTTCGGCAGGCTGCGGGGCAGATTCTCCGGCAGGCCTCCGCCAGTGATGTGGGCCATGCCATGCAGCGGCAGACGCCGCTGCCGCAGCCCCTTTACCAGGGCCCCATAGAGACGGGTGGGTTCTAGCAGGGTGTCGATCAGGGGCTCTCCGGTCTGTGGCAGCCGTGTGTCCTGGGTGACATGGTTCATCTCCAGGATGCGGCGCACCAGGCTGAAGCCATTGCTGTGCACACCACTGCTGGCCACCGCCAGGATCCGGTCGCCCGCCTGCACCGCCCTCCCGTCGATCAGCTCGTCTTCCTCCACCACGGCCACGCAGAAGCCGGCCAGGTCGTAGCGGCCGGGGCCGTAGAAGCCGGGCATCTCCGCCGTTTCGCCACCCAGCAAGGCGCAGCCGCTCTGGCGGCAACCGTCGGCGATGCCTTCCACCACGGCCGCCATGGCCTCGGGGCTGAGCTTGCCGGTGGCGATGTAGTCAAGGAAGAAGAGAGGTTCGGCGCCGCTGGTGATCACGTCGTTGACGCACATGGCCACCAGGTCGATGCCGACGGCGTGATGGCGACCGTGGGCCTGGGCCAGCTCCAGCTTGGTGCCTACCCCATCGGTTCCTGATACGAGCAGGGGGCGCTTGAGGCCTTCGGGCAGGCGGCAGAGCCCGCCGAAGCCGCCCAGACCACCCACCACCTCCGGGCGGCGGGTGGATTCAACGCTGCTGCGGATGCGATCAACGAAGGCTCGCCCCGCCACCACATCCACTCCTGCCGTGCGGTAATCCATTCAGGGTGTCTCCAGGCGTCGCTCGTCTTCCACCGATCCTGCCGCTTCTCGCTCCCCGACCCTCGACTTGCCGCCGTCCAGCGATCCGTTACGCACGAATTCGGTGGTCGATTCTCGAATCGGCACAAGTTTTAATCAGCGCAGCTTATGTAAGTGATTGACCTTGCTGATGGGCCGAGGCTGGCGTGGGGCGGGCGAAGCCTGTAGGTGTCAAGAATCTGGGGAATGATGACAGTTCCTGATCGCCAATCGGTTGTCCACGGATAACCAATTGGCTGGTCCAGTGCGGTTAAGTTCTGCTCGTCGTCATTTCCCGATAGGAACTCCGCCGACGGCTTCTGCCTCTACCTCTTCCGCAATTGAGGCTTGAAGTCATCGTCAACTGGTCATCTGATCCTTGGATGTCAGTTGCTTTGGGCGGCGAGTTTCGCCTGTCATGCGAGCAACATTTTCTCTCGGTGTTCTCACCGCCCTGATTTCTGGTGCCGGTTCTGTCTTCCCTGCCATAGCGGAAGTCGGCCGAACAACTCCACTGACCTTGAGCGGTGCCCTGAATGGCCTTTCCATCGACGTGGCTCCAGCCAAGGGGACTTCGGATCTGGCGTTGGCTGCTTCCTCTGCTCCGAGTTCAGCCGTTGCCATTCGTCAGATTGAAGATTCCTCGGCTCCCGCCAAGCCGTCCTTGATGCAGCAGGCGCCGATCGCCCCTTTGGCATCGGCTTCGGTTCGTCTGCCCGAAGTGGCACAGGTGATCACCGGTCAGGCCAGCTGGTATGGGCCCGGTTTCTTCGGCAACCGCACCGCCAATGGTGAGGTGTTCCGGCCCGGTACCCGTACAGCAGCTCACCGCACTCTCCCCTTTGGCACCAAGGTGCGGGTCACCAATCTCCGCAATGGGAGGTCGTCGGTGGTCCGCATCAACGACCGGGGTCCGTTCCACGGAAACCGTGTGATCGATCTGGCCCATGGTGCCGCTCAGGATCTCGGTCTGGTCTCCAGCGGTGTTGCTCAGGTGAAGCTCGAAGTCCTGCGCTGAGCCCGACCCGGCCTCAGCCCCTGGCCCATCCGTCAACCTGGCGGATGGGCTTTTGCTGTCAATCCTGTGTCTCGCCTGCCCTTTCCCCTGCTCACGTCGCGCACGGAGCTGAGCCGCTGGTGCACCGAGATCCGCGCCTCCGGCCGCCCACTCCATGTGGTGCCCACCATGGGCGCGCTGCATCGGGGCCATCAGGAACTGATCCGTCGGGCGGCTCGGGGGGGGGGCTCCGGTTCACCGGCCGTGCTGGTGAGTGTGTTCGTCAACCCGCTGCAGTTCGGAGCCGGTGAGGATTTCGAGCGCTATCCGCGGGATCTGACAGCCGATGCAGGCCTGGCGGCGGCGGCGGGCGCTGACGCCCTGTTCGCTCCGAATGCGGAGGAGATCTATCCGGGCGGTGAAGCCGCCCTCACCCGCATCCAGCCACCGGCCCAGCTGCAGGCCTCGCTCTGTGGTCGCCAGCGCCCCGGTCACTTCGAGGGTGTGGCCACCGTGGTGGCCCGGTTGCTGGCGCTGGTGCGTCCTGATCGTCTCCTGCTGGGGGAGAAGGACTGGCAGCAGCTGGTGATTCTGCGGCGTGTGGTGGCGGATCTGGCCCTGCCGGTGACCGTGCAGGGCTGCGGCACTGTTCGGGAACCTGATGGGCTGGCCTGCAGCTCCCGCAATCGCTACCTCAGCCCGGTGGAGCGGCAGCGGGCGGCGATGCTCCCTGTTGCCCTGGCCCGGGCGGCGGAGCTTTATCGCTCTGGAGAGCGGCAGGCCGCTCCATTGCTGGAGGCTGTCCGCGCGCCGTTGGAGGCGGTGGGTTTGGCAGTGGAGTATGGGGAGCTGGTGGAGCCCCATGGTCTCCAGCCCCTGCGGCAGGCGAGCCCGTTCTGCCTGTTGGCGGTGGCTGCCCGCTGCGGCTCCAGTCGCCTGATCGATCACACCTTTCTGATGAGCCGTCCCCCGATCGTTGCCATCGATGGCCCCGCCGGTGCCGGAAAGAGCACCGTGACCCGTGCCTTCGCTCAGCGGCTGGGCCTGCTCTATCTCGATACGGGGGCGATGTACCGGGCTCTCACCTGGTGGGTGCAGCGCCAGGGCCTCGATCTGTCCTCTCTCGCTGACCTGGCCCCGCAGTTGCAGCTCCTCGATCTGCAGCTGAGCCTGGCGGAGGACGGCAGCCAGCGGGTCAAGCTCGATGGGCAGGATGTCACCGAGGCGATCCGCTCCCCCGCGGTGACGGCCCTCGTGTCGCAGGTGGCGGCCCAGCCCTGCGTGCGCAACGTGCTCACACGCCAGCAGCAGGCACTGGGCCGCAGGGGAGGTCTGGTGGCGGAAGGCCGCGACATCGGCACCGCCGTGTTTCCCGACGCCGAGCTGAAGGTGTTCCTGACGGCCACCCCTGCGGAACGGGCCCGCCGGCGCGCCCTCGATCTTGAGCAGAGGGGGTTCGCAGTGCCGCCCCTGGCGGAGCTGGAAGCGCAGATCGCCGAACGGGATCATCTCGACTCGACCCGTGCCGTGGCGCCGCTGCTGCAGGCCAAAGATGCTGTCGCCCTGGTCACCGATGGCCTGACGATCGAGGCCGTGATCCAGCGGCTCGTCGATCTGTTCCGCGAGCGGGTGCCGGAGGATGCCTGGCCGGCTCCCGCTGAGCCCCTGCAGGACTGACCAGCGCCTGCAGGGGCTCAGCGGGGCTGCCCGATGCGATGGGCAGTCCGGGCTGCCTGTTTCAATCCAGACTGGCGCGCAAGTCCTCCAGCAGTCCGCTGCAGGCGTCTTCCAGCAGATCCAGGACCTGCTCGAAGCCTTCCTCGCCCCCGTAGTAGGGATCCGGCACCTCCCGTGCCCTGAAGCGGCGGCAATGGTTGGTGATCGGTTCGACCAGGGCGCCAGGGTGGGCTGCCCCATTCCCGTCCGTTGCCTCTGCGTCTGTCCTTTCTGATTTTTGCCGTCCTGCTCGGGCCAGGCTCTGCACCGCCCTGAGGTTGTCCTCGTCCATCGTCAGGATGCGATC
>NZ_JAYGIC010000136.1:0-6694 GCF_034931105.1 Synechococcus sp. CCY9201
CGACGGCCCCGCGGCCCTGGCCCTGCTCCACCGCGATGACCCGCAGCAGCCGCCACCGCAGCTGGTGCTGCTGGATCGGGCGGCAGGGGCCGAGGAGATTCGCGGGGCCTGCGGAGAGCCGCCGCCGCGGATCCTGCTGATCGTGCGGGCTGGCCATAGCCAGGTTCTGGAGGCCTCCGGCCTGCCCGCCGGCGTGGATGGCGTGCTCGACCAGCCGATCACCGCCACGGCACTGGCGGCCGCCCTGGCCGGTTTCGAGGTCACCCTCGGGGCCGAGGAGGGCACGACGACGGAATCTCCGGCCAACCCTGGCGGAGCCGGCGCAACGGCAGACGAGACCGCAGCTGCCCCGAAGCCCCTGGAGGGCCTGCATCTGCTGGTGGTGGATGACAACCGGCTCAACCGCCACCTGGCCCTGCGGATCTTCGGCAACGAGGGGGCGAGCATGAGCCAGGCGGAAGGGGGCCAGCAGGCCCTCGACTGGCTGGCGGCCCATCCCGGCAGCGCCGATCTGGTGCTGATGGATCTGCAGATGCCCGGCCTGGATGGCTGCGCGGCCACCCGGCAGATCCGGGCCCAGCAGAGCCTGGCCCACCTGCCGGTGGTGGCCCTCAGCGCCGGGGCCACCACCGGGCAGCGGCAAGCCGCCCTGGAGGCGGGGATGGACGCCTTTCTGACCAAGCCGTTCGACGTGGCCGAGGCCATCGCCCTGATCCGCCGGCTCTGCGGCCGCGAAGGCCCGCTCCCCTGATGCTCAGCTGGGGGGCCACCACCGCGGCCGGCGCAGACAGCGCTAAGGCAGCGGTTCCGGGGTGGGCGCCCAGCGCCGCACCATCTCCAGCAAGGCCTCCAGCCGCACGGGCTTGGTGAGGACATCGTTCATGCCGGCGGCGAGGCACTCGCGGCGGTCGGAGGCAGCGGCATTGGCGGTCACGGCAATGATCGGCACCGGCACCAGCCCGCCGGCCAGCTCACGGCGGCGGATCTCCCGGGTGGCGGCGAAACCGTCCAACTCGGGCATCTGGCAGTCCATCAGGATCAGATCCCAGGCCCCTTCCTCCCAGAGCGCAACGGCCTCGCGCCCGTTGGTCGCCTTGCCCAGCACCGCCGGGAATGGGGCCAATCCAGGGGTGGCGGCAGAGGCCAGCATGCGCTCGAGGATGCGCTGATTGAGCTGGTTGTCTTCCGCCATCAGCACCCGAACGGGGCGCGAAACCGCGTTCGCCGGCGCCGCAGACGTTGACACCCCGGCCACCGACCGCTCAGCCGGCGGTTCGGCGACGGGCAGGGGCAGGAGTACCCGCAGGGTGGTGCCCTGCTCCTCGGCGCTCTCGAGCGTGATCGTGCCGCCCAGCAGCTCCACCAGACGCCGGCTGATCACCAGCCCCAGGCCCGTGCCGCCAAAGCGGCGCCCGGTGGACGCATCACCCTGCTGAAACGGCTGGAACAGGCGCGCCTGGTGCTCGGCCGGGATGCCGATGCCGGTATCGATCACCTCAAGCCGGTAGGCCCCCGCTTCGCCCTGCTGCCGCACCCGGATCTCCCCAGGGGCAGGGGTGAACTTGACGGCGTTGCCGATCAGGTTGGAGAGCACCTGCCGCAGGCGGGACGCATCACCCAGCAGCCAGGCCGGCAGTTCGGGGCCGTTCTCCAGCCGCAGCTCCACCCCCGCCGCCAGGCTGGGCCGATACAGATCCACCACCTGGGCGGCCAGGCGCCGCGGCTCGAAGGGAGCCGCCTGCAGCGCCAGCTGACCCGCCTCGATGCGGGAGAAATCGAGCAGATCGTTGAGCAGCACCAGCAGCCCATCGCCACTGGCCTGGATCGCCGCAAGCAGCTCCCGCTGATCGGCCGAGAGCGGCGAGGAGGCGAGCAGCTGGGCAGCGCCGAGCACGCCGTTGAGCGGGGTGCGGATCTCGTGGCTCATGTTGGCCAGAAACTCGGTCTTGGCACGGGAGCCCGCCTCGGCCCGTTCCTTCGCCTCAAGCAGTTGGCCGGCCTGCCGGTCGCGCTCCACCTCCACCCGCAGTTTCTGCTGCTCGATCGCCCCGAGCAGCATCGCCGTAAGCGATTCCACCCCCAGGAAGGCCTGCAGCGAAAGCATCCGATCATTGAGGGTGGCGAAACCGGCGAAGGGGCCGAGGCCGCCCAGGGTGGGCAGGGTGGCCCCCAGGGCCAACAGCACCACCTGCAGCGCGACCACCCGGGAGGAGCAGCGCAGGGCCCCCCAGAGCAGGGGAAGAAAGCAGAAGTAGGTGCCACTCAGCTGCCGCGCCGCCGACTGCGACACCCCGCCGAAGATGACCAGGGCCACCACCACGGTGCTCAGCAGCACCATCGCCTTTTCCCAGGAGCCGGCCTTGAAGCGGGCGCCCCGCAGGCGCGGATCGGGGCGGGCCAGGAACAACGGTGCGACCAGAATCCCGCCGAGCCAGTCGCCCCGGGCCCAGGTGGTGGCCACATCCGGCCAGATCTCCCAGGGGATTGCCCCTGCCAGGGCCAGGGCCGTGGCCCCCGCCAGGGCCGCCACCGCAGCCTGGATCGCCGCCGCCGCCGCCAGGTTCAGATAGTCGAGGGGACGATCGATGCGGCTGCCGATCCCCCAACGGTGCAGATAGGCCAGCGCAAGCAGCAGACCCACCAGGGAGCCGGCGGCCGGCAGCAGGGCCAGCGCCAGCGGCACCTCACTGCCGAGCACCTGGCCCCCCAGCAGCCAGGCCTTGAGCTGGGGGCCCTCGGCGAACACCAGGAACTGGCCGAAGAACACCCCCACAGCCACGGCGCCGCGCCTGGTGCCGCAGCGCAGCCCCAGACCGAGGGCGACCCCCGCCGCCAGCCAGAGGGGCGAGATCGTGGTGCCCTGAAACACCAGGTTCTGACCGAGCAGCCCGGTAGCCACATAGGCGAGAAAGGCGAACAGACCGGTGGCGGCCATGGGACTGATCCCCCCGAGGAAGCGGGCCCTGGAGGCGCTCATGGGGAGGTGCCAGACGCGAGAGAGGGGCCAGCAGCGGAGGAGCACACCACCCGGTTCCGCCCGGCCTGCTTGGCGCTGTAGAGCGCGGCATCGGCCCGCGCCAGAAACTCCTGGAGCGATTCCTCCGGCTGGATCAGCGCCACGCCGATGCTCAGGGAAATGCAGAGGTCGCCCTGCTCGAACGGAATCGGCTCGGCCACGTGCCGGCGAATCTTTTCGGCCAGGGCGAGCACCCCCGACTCGGGTGCCTCCCCCGTCTCCGTCCCCACACCCTCCAGCAGCACCACCAGCTCATCCCCACCGAAGCGCGCAGCCAGATCGGAGTGGCGGATGGAGCTGCGCAGGCGATGGGCCACCACCCGCAGCACCGCGTCACCGGCGGCATGGCCCTGCCCGTCGTTGATCGCCTTGAAGTGGTCGATGTCGCAGAACAGCGCGGCCAGCGGCAGATCGGAGCGGCGCCGGCCGTCCATGGCTGACAACCGCTCCTCCAGGCCGCGGCGGTTGAGCAATCCGGTGAGCAGATCGTGCCGGGACTCCTGCAGGAGGCTGGCCTCGGCTTCCACCTGTTCGGTCACATCGAGGATCTGGCCGATCACCTCCATCACGGTGCCGTCGTTGTTTCGGCGGCAGGAGACCGAGAGATCACCCCAGAGCACGCTGCCGTCGTGATGGAGGAAGCGCTTCCGCAGCCGGTAGGAGCTGCGGGTTCCATCCAGCAGCGCCGCCGCCAGGGCCTGATCCTTGGCGAGATCCTCGGGGTGGGTGAGGGACTGCCATGTGAGCCCGAGGAGCTCCCTCTCCGTGCGTCCGAAGAAGCGACACAACGCGGGATTCACCTGCAGGAACCTGCCCACGCCCGGCGCGCAGAGGCACATACCGATCGGAGCTGCAGAGATGATGCTGCGAAGGGCCTTCTCAGAGCTGGCCAGGGCCTGGCGCGCCAACTGCTCCGGGAGGTTGTCGCGCCAGCTGCCCACGATGCTCGTCACCCGACCAGACCCGGAACGCAAGCCCCGACCTGTCACAGCCACACTGCGGTAATCGCCCTGGCGGCAGCGGACACGCAGGTCGAAGTGGTGGGCTTCGCCGCGCCGAAAGAAGGCATCGGCTTCGCGCAGCCTGTCGATGTCATCGGGGTGAACGAACTGCCCGAAGGGCCTGCCGATCAGATCCCGGGGCCGCCAGCCGGTGAGGGCATGCACGGAACTCGACACCCACTCGGTCACCCCCTGCGGCGAGGCCGAGAACACCACATCGGAGGCGTACTCGGCCATCAGGCGATAGGAACGTTCCAGCTGCAGCCGTTCGCGGGTCAGCGCCAGGGCCAGCATCACGACCATGGCCATGGCCAGTATCCGCACCCAGTACATGGGAGTGGTGTGGAGGCCCTGGAGGGCACCAACGGCCAGAGCCATCAGCAGGGCCACTCCTGCCATGGCCAGGGTGTGCCGGAGAGAAAGCAGCCCAGCGGCCAGCAGGACCGGCACCAGGTAAAAACTGGCCAGCGGGATGTGGGGCGGCGTGGCCAGGTCCAGCAGGCCGATCCCCAGCAGCAGCACCCAGAGGGTGACCGGTGTGCTGAACAACTGAGCCAAGGGGACACCGCGACGGCTCCCTGTCATTCGCACCCCCTTCTCCTCAGCCTCACTCTCCAGCTTGGTCAATGCTCACCCTCCAGGCCAGGGAGCCGCTGGAACGGTTGCAGCAGCTCCAGCACCTGCGGGTCCGTGAGCTGCTCGAACCGCTCGAACCACAGACCCACCGCCAGCAGGTCGTCCACCACCGCCAGGGCTTCAAAACGATCGAGCTGACGCTTCAGATCGATCGCCACGGCCCGGTCCACCACTGGAACCGCCAAGGTGAGGGAGGCCGGCTGCAGCTGGCGCAACGAACGCAGGGCCGCCTGCACGGTCATGCCGGTGGCGATGCCGTCGTCCACCACGATCAGGTGGCGGCCCCGCAACGCTCCGGGCTCCGGATCGCCGAACAGCCGCTGGCGCCGGGCCAGCTCCCGCTCCTGCTCCTGCAGCCAACCCAGCTGGCGGGCGGCGGCAGCCTGGCCGCTGGCCTCGACGCCATCGCGCCACACCACCACCCCAGCGGCTGCCATCCCACCGCCTGTCATCCCACGGCCCACCTTCACAGACGCAGCCACAGGGCCGGCCGCGACGGCGCCGATCGCCACCTCCGGATCGGCCGGATCCGCCACCTTGCGCACCGACCAGGTGCTGAGAGGCAACTGGAGCCGGTCCGCCATCGCCGCCGCCACGGGGACACCGCCGCGAGGCAATGCCAGCAGCAGGCTGGCTGGCTGGCAGGGCGATGCCAGGCCAAAACGCTCCGCCAACGCCAGCCCCGCCTGGCGGCGATCGAACCAGAGCGGTGGATCGAAAGACACGGTCGATCCAAGCAGGCAACGGAGGAGCAAGACAACCTCCCTGCCGCTGCATAGGGTGAAACGGCATGCATCCCAGGGAAGGGACGAACGCTCATGGCCATCAGGATCGGCATCAACGGCTTCGGCAGGATCGGGCGTCTGGTATTTCGCCGCGCCTGCCAGCTCGATGACGTGGAGGTGGTGGCGATCAACGACCTGATCGATGTGAACTACATCGCCTACATGCTTCGTTACGACTCCACCCACGGCCGCTTCGGCGGATCGGTGGAGGTACAGAACGGCCAGCTGGTGGTGGATGGCAAGGCGATCCGCATCACCGCCGAGCGCGATCCCGCCAACCTGCGCTGGAGCGAGGTGGGTGCCGACTACGTGCTCGAATCCACCGGCTTCTTCCTCACCGATGAGGCCGCCCGCGCCCACCTGCGCGCCGGCGCCAGGCGGGTGGTGCTGTCTGCCCCGTCGAAAGACGACACGCCGATGTTCGTGATGGGGGTGAACCACACCACCTACGCGGGCCAGGAGATCGTGTCGAACGCCTCCTGCACCACCAACTGCCTGGCGCCCCTGGCCAAGGTGATCCACGACAACTTCGGCATCGCCGCCGGGTTGATGACCACGGTGCACGCCACCACCGCCACCCAGAAAACGGTGGACGGCCCCTCGGTGAAGGACTGGCGGGGCGGCCGCGGCGCCGGCCAGAACATCATTCCCTCCTCCACCGGTGCCGCCAAGGCGGTGGGCCGGGTGATCCCGGCCTTGAACGGCAAGCTCACCGGCATGGCCTTCCGGGTGCCCACCCCGAACGTGTCGGTGGTGGACCTCACCGTGAACCTGGAGCGGCCCGCCAGCTACGACAGCATCAAAGCGGCCGTGAAGGCCGCCTCGGAAGGGGAGCTGGCCGGCATCCTCGGCTACACGGAGGATGAGGTGGTGTCCACGGATTTCCTGGGGCAGTCGTGCACGTCGATCTTCGATGCCAAGGCCGGCATCCCCCTCACCGATACCTTCGTGAAGCTGGTGAGCTGGTACGACAACGAGTGGGGCTATTCCTGCAAGTGCCTCGACCTGATGCGCCACATGGCCACGGTGTGAGCGGGCCAGGCTCCTGACGGTGTGAGGTCAGGGCGGGTCGGTGAGGAACCACTGCTGCACCAGGCCTGGATCACCGCTGCTGGCATCCCCGCCGGCGGTGATCACGGCCAGGTAGTGCCCGGCGGCATTCACCCAGAGAAAGCGGCAGAAGCCCTGCCCCGTGCTGGAACAACCCCAGGCCTCGGGATGGTCGCGGCAGCGCCGGTCGTCCGGCAGGCAGCCCT
>NZ_JAYGIC010000137.1:0-4887 GCF_034931105.1 Synechococcus sp. CCY9201
CAGTGGCGCCGCGCCCGCCGCAGGGCGCGCCGGCAGCGGGATCAGGCCCTGGGGCGCTGGCTGGGGGCTGCAGTGGCGGGGGAGGCTGGGTCGGTTGGCTCGGCCACTGGAGCAACGAGTCAAGATTCGGCGGCGGCCGGCCAGAGGGACGACCAGGCGTCCGACCACACGGCCGAACAGAAGAATGACCAGAGGTGGTGGATCGTCCAGCTCCAGCCCCTGGCTGCGGCCTCTTGCACCGTGCGGTTGCCTGCGGGCCAGTGGAGCCTGCCGGGGCCCGCAGGCGATCAGCCCATCACCAGCCAGCCGGCCGCCTCCGGTGGGGTGTGGGTGCAGCTGCCCGTTCCGGCAGGTGTGACGGCCCTGCCCCTGTGGCGAAGGCCACCGGGGCGAAGCACGGTCGGACCGGACCCCGCCCCGCGCCCTGTCGCCTCCGGTGTCGAGGCGCTAGCCCTGCGGGATCCTGTACGGCTGGAGCCCGATCCGGAACGGGGGAGCGACCGCTGGCGGCTTTCCAATGGACTCCTGAGTGTGGCGGTCGGGCCCGCGGGTGTGGAGCAGCTCTGGGATGCCAGCGGCGCGGCCCAGCTCGCTGCGCCGCTGGCCTGGCGGCGCTATGCCGATCGCGGTGAGTTCTGGGATGCCTGGGATCTGGCGGCCGACTACCGCGATCATCCCCTGCCCTGGATCTGGGACGGGCCGCCGCAGTGGCTGGAGCGGGGGCCCCTCTGCGCGGCGTTCCGCTGGCGGGGCCGCTGCGGTACCAGCCCACTGCGGCTCGATGGGCGCCTGCGCGCTGGCAGCCCCTGGCTGGAGCTCAGCCTCGCGGTGAACTGGCGCCAGCGCCATGAACTGCTGCGACTCGAGGTGCCGCTGGCCTGGCCTGCCGTTCGCTGGGCCACCGACACCAGCGGCGGCGTGATCGAGCGTCCAGCCGAGCCCCAGACCAACCGCGAGCGCAGCCGCTGGGAAGTGGCGGCGATCGGCTGGCTGGCGGCGATCGGTGCCTCGGCTGCTGGGGGGGGCGAGCCTGGGATGGCGGTGCTCCTCGATGGACCTCAGGGGGTATCGGCCAGCCAGCAGGCGCTGGGGGTGTCGTTG
The DNA here is from genome assembly GCF_034931105.1 of Synechococcus sp. CCY9201. NCBI lineage: Bacteria > Bacillati > Cyanobacteriota > Cyanophyceae > Synechococcales > Synechococcaceae > Synechococcus > Synechococcus sp. CCY9201. The sequence goes on from NZ_JAYGIC010000137.1 coordinate 1,102, forward strand.
CTGCGGGGCCCCACCTGGCCCGATCCATCCGCCGACAACGGCTGGCAACGCCAGCAGCTGGCGCTGATGCCCTGCGCCGGAGGCTGGCGCCGCGGAGGAGTGCCGGCGGAGGCCCTGCGGCTGCGCGAGCCCCTCTGGGGGCGCCCCACGGCTACGGCCGGAGCCCCCAATCCGCCACCCGGTTTTCCCGCCCTGGCCGAAGATCTGCAGATGATTGCCTTGGCGCCCGATCCGGAGCTCGGCGTGGTGCGCCTCACAGTGCAGAACCTGGGCCCTTGCCGGCGCTGGCTCGATGTCGGGCCCGACTGGCAGCTGCTGGAGCGGGGCGACGGTCTGTTCCAGCCGCTGCCGCAGGAAACGGGAGATTGGGTGCAGGCAGCGGTGCTGGGGCCCTGGGAGTTCGGCTTCTGGCGAATCCGCCGGCGGGCCTGAAGGTCAGGGTTGGCGCTGAGCTGAGAACTGCACTGGCGACACCGGTGACGATTCCGGGAACCGGTGTTCAGTCCTCGTGATCGTCGAAGGGATCGGTGAGTTGCTTCGAGGGCGGCCCGAAGGCCTGGTAGACGCCGAAGCCTGTGAGGGCCAGTAACACTGCCAGCACGGTGAGGGCAATGGAGAGGGCGGGCGAACCTGTGGATTCCATACGAGTCTCGAAAGCTGTCGCAGGCGGCCCTGGTGTGACCTTTAGAGTACCCGTCACGATTCCTTGATCGAGAGGACTGAGCTCCATGGCCCAACGCACCCCCCTCGGAAATCTGCTGCGACCCCTGAATTCCGAATACGGCAAGGTCGTTCCCGGCTGGGGCACCACCCCGGTGATGGGGGTGTTCATGCTCCTCTTCCTGGTCTTCCTCCTCGTGATCCTGCAGCTCTACAACAAGTCGCTCCTGCTCGAGGGCATCACCGTCAACTGGAACGGCGTCGGCTGATTCCTGACCCAGCCGCATTTCCTGCATGAATTTCTTCGGTATCGGCTTGCCCGAACTGGCGGTGATCGCCGCTATTGGCCTGCTGGTGTTCGGGCCCAAGCGGCTGCCTGAACTGGGCAAAACCCTGGGTCGGACGCTCAAGGGTTTTCAGTCGGCCTCCCAGGAGTTTGAGAAGGAGTTCCGCTCCGCGATCACCACCGAGCCGGAGCCGTCTGCGACCCCGGCGTCACCGGCGCTTCCTGAGGGGTCTGCGCCTGCAACGGCCAGTGGAGAGGTTGGGTCTGCCATGGCCAGTGGGGAGTCAGCCACGCCAATGGCCTGAAGCCTTGCCACTCCTTGTCACAAGCCTTTCGAAAGGTTGTGCTGTCTTCTCGAGGGGCTGAGCGGTGTTGCCCATCCCCCGCGCCGTAGCCTCGGGCAGACCTTTTCGGGGGATGTTTCCCTGCAATCCGTGAGTCCAACGCCTCCGGTGACCACTGAGACCACGCTGCCGGGAGTGGACCTGCGGCTGCTGGTCGGCTTGGGAAATCCGGGTTCTAAATACGTCGACACGCGTCACAACGTGGGCTTTATGGCCCTCGAACGCCTGGCACGCCAGGAGGGCGTCGGGTTTCGCCAGCAGGCCAAGCTTCACGGCTTGCTGGCGGAGGTGGGCCATGGCGATCGGCGCCTGCGGCTGCTCATGCCGCAGACCTTCATGAACGACAGTGGACGCTCGATTCGTGCAGCCCTCGACTGGTTCGACCTGAAACCCTCCCAGATGCTGGTGGTGGTGGACGACATGGATCTGCCCTTCGGTCGTCTGCGCCTGCGTGCCAGCGGAAGCGCCGGTGGACACAACGGCCTGCGCAGCACGATCCAGCACCTCGGCGCTCAGGAGTTTCCGCGGCTGCGCATCGGCATCGGCGCTCCAGCGGAGCATCCCGTCGAGCGCCGGGCCCGCACGGTGTCCCACGTGCTGGGGCGCTTCTCGGCGGACGAGCAGCCTGGCCTGGCCGCAGTGCTCGATGAGGTGGTGGCCGGCATCGACCTGATCCGCCGGCTCGGGATCGAGCGGGCCGGCAACCGCCTGAACAGTTTTTCGCTTCAGGCTGCGGCAGCCTGATGTCTGCCATGGGCTTTTGTCAGCCTTGATCTGCCTGTCGTGAGCCCTTCGCCGTGATGTATCCCTCGTGAGCCGCCTGCCCGCCACCACCGCCCAGCTGCGGGTCCTGCGCCAGAGTTTCAGCCAGCGGGTGCTGGAGGGTGAGGTGTCCGCCGGCGGGTTCCAGTGGACCTTCTGCTGGGCCTTCGATCGTGGTGAACTCAACGTGGAGCCCTCCCTGGGCCGCGCCCTGATCCAGGATGCTCTGCTGCGCTTTCTGCTCCAGGCCGATTACCAGCTCGAGGCCGGCGGCGACTACGCCTTCACCGTGCGCGCCAGTCTCTGAAATCGGGCTGGGCATCCCGGGCTCAGCGCGGAGCCGGACCTCCCCTTCTGGATCAGGAGCGCGGCAGGGTTCGACCCAGGAACCGTTCGAGCAGCAACTGCGCCACCACATCATCCCAGTCGCGGGGCGGCTGCCGCAGCCCTCGGGGCAGGCAGCGCCGCCAGCCCCGAGGCGGGAACAGCTCCCAGAAACGCTGCCGCGCCGCCAGGGTGCTGCCATGCTCCTCCACCACATGCACAGCAGCGATCGTCGCGAGTCTTGTCTGCCAGTGCCGGCAGCCGGTGCCGTTGCCCAGCACGATCTCAGCCACCAGCCCCTCGGCGCACCAGCTGTTCAGTTGGTGCCAGGTCGCTTCCGGGGTCAGCACCGCCGCCGCCACAATCCGCTGCCCCGTGGCATCGGTGCACACCAGGCCGCACTTGCTGCGGCCCGGATCCAACCCCGCCAGCCCGGCTCGCTGCTGTGGTGCATCGCCGTGAGGGATTCGATCACTCGGCTCGGGTGAGGCGTGGGTGGCCATGGCACGGCGTTCAGGGGCGTCCGTTGCGTGGCCGGATCCAGCGGAGCTCCACCACGATCGGATCGGGAGTGTCGGCATCCTGCACGGCCACGGCTTCCAGCTGGGCCGCCTGATCTTCCGGTCGCTCGCTCAGGGAGCGGGCCAGCTGGTTGAGCAGGGCCGCGTCGAACTGCAGGCCATCGGTGATCGAACCCTGGCGCTGCACCTTGGCGTAGGCGGCAGCGAGCAGCAGGTTCAGCCGGCTGTTGACCTGCTGGGGGCTGTGCACCTCCGGTTCGAGGCTGGTGGTGGCCAGCACGTCGCCCGCCCGCGCCACGGGGCGGTTCGGCCGCAGGTCTGGAAAGGCCAGCACCTGCTGCTCACCGCGCAGCACGTTGGCGGCCGAGAGCAGGCTCACCACCCAGGAGCCGGGGCGGGCCAGCAGAGTCTCCAGTTTGGCGATGTCGTTCCTTGGCACCAGAAGGATCTGGCGGTCCGGCGGCTCCCCCGGCAGCACCCGCTGGAACGCGAGCCGGTTGGCCTGCTGCAGCAAGGTGTTGATCACGTCCCGGGCCTGTTCCGGTCGCTCCAGAGTCACCTTGGCGGTGGCCAGGGGCTGGCCGCTGCTGATCACCACATCGCCGCGGCGCAGGGCGATGATCTTGGTTTCAAGGCCCTGGAGTTCCTTCTCCCCTTCCTTGATCTGCTCCTGCACCGCCGCCAACTCGGTTTCGGTGCGGCGGATCTCCTGGTCCCGGTTAGCCACATCGCGGCTGAGGCGATCGCGCTCGGCCTCCAGCCGGGCACGCTGCTGCTGCAGGGGCAGCAGTTCGCGCCGCAGCTGTTGCAGCCGCTTCTCCGCTTCATCCCGCTGGGCCTGGGCCCGTTTTCGCTCCCCTTCCACCCGCTTGGTTGCCGCCTGGGCTCG
>NZ_JAYGIC010000138.1:0-3532 GCF_034931105.1 Synechococcus sp. CCY9201
GCTGGAACTCAGGCAGAGACAGGCCCTTCTGGAACTGGATGCCGTTGCGCGCCATGGCCAGAACAGTATCTGCGTACCACTCTAGTCGGGACAAATGGCCTGCACGGAGCGAGCTGGGTAATCAAGACGACCTTTAACGCCTACCCCCCGGATCCCGTCAACCTCCTGGGGAAAGCTTGTGCCAGTCCTTCGTCAGACTGCGACACAACCGCCCCCCCTACGGCCGTGTCCAGCTCCGTTCCTGACTCGCCCCTGGTTTCCGCCTCCGAGGCGCGCAACGTGCTCGACCAACCCCTGGAGCTGTGCGGCTGTGCCCCGTTGACCGGGTGGCATCGCGACGGCTACTGCCGCACCGATCCCACCGATCTGGGCCGCCACACCGTCTGTTGCGTGGTCAGTGAGGCGTTCCTCACCTATGCCCGTGCCCAGGGCAACGACCTCACCACGCCCGTTCCGGAGTTCCAGTTTCCCGGCCTCAAGCCGGGAGATGCCTGGTGCGTCTGCGCAGCCCGCTGGCTGGAGGCCTACGACGACGGTATGGCGCCGCCCGTACGGCTGGCGGCCTGCGAACGCTCCACCCTTGAGATCATCCCGCTGGAGGTGCTGCGCGAGCATGCCGTCTGAGCCGCCTGCTCACCAGGGAATCGCCGCCCCGTCCCATGCCCAGAAGTTGCCGCTCTGCTCCGGCCCCAGGCCACTGATCACATCCAGGAGGTGATCAGCGGCCCGCCGGGGTGTGAACAACTGCTCGGCTGGCACCGAGCCGCGAAAGGGGGCTGAGAAGGCGGTGGCCGTGGTGCCGGGGTGCAGCAGGCTGACGCAGGCCAGGGGCAGCCGTCGTTGCCACTCCAGGGCCAGGGTGCGCAGCAGCTGGTTCTGGGCGGCCTTGGCGCCCCGGTAGGCGTACCAGCCGCCGAGCCGGTTGTCGCCGATGCTGCCCACCCGGGCCGACAGGCTGGCGAACTGGCAGGGCTCGCGGCGCGGCAGGCAGGGCTCCACGGCTTGCGCCAGCAGGATGGGCCCGAAGGCATTCACCGCGAAGCTCTGCTCCAGGGCCTGGCGCTTCACCTGGCTGAGCCGCTTCTCCGGTTGGAGAGCAGGGGCGTGCAGCAGACCAGCGGTGTTGATCACCAGCCGCAGGGTCGGCGCCGTGGCTTGGATCCGTGCGGCAAAAGTGCCCAGGCTGAGGTCATCGCTCAGGTCCAGAGGCAGCCAGACCACCTCCTCCGGCAGGCGATCGGGCCGATGGCGACCGGCAGCATGCAGCCGCAGCCCCGGAGCACGCTGTTGCAAGGCCTCCAGCAGGGCCATGCCGATGCCGCCGGCTCCCACCACCAGCGCTTCCCCCTGCCAGCGCTCCAACGGGGCCAGGGCCGCGGAGGGCTGCGGTGGATTCGGCATGGCAGGGATCCCTGGATGGCGCATGATGACGGCCCCACCGCGGCAGTCGCGGCTTCTCGTCCGTTTGCGCATGGCTCTGAGGCTTGTCGTTCTGGGCCGCGGTGCCTGGGGCACCACCCTCACCGATCTATGGCGCCGCGCCGGTCATCACGTCGTGGTCTGGTCGCGCCGGGATGGCGGCGATGCCAAGGCGCTGCTGGGCGATCGGGATCTGGTGGTGGCGGCCGTGGCGATGGCCGGCATCGAGCCCCTGGCGAGCCAGTTGAGCGCCGCCTGGCCGGACGATCTGCCCCTGTTGAGCTGCAGCAAGGGTCTCGATCCGGATCGGCTCTGCACCGCCACCCAGCTCTGGCGGCAACACCTCGCGAACGCAGCGCTGGCGGTGCTGAGCGGTCCCAACCTGGCCACGGAGCTGCAGCAGGGTCTGCCCGCCGCCAGCGTTCTGGCCTCCCAGAAGGCGACGCTGGCCCGCCATCTGCAACGAGAGCTGAGCAGCGACAACCTGCGCCTCTACACCAATGCTGACCCGATCGGCGTCGAAGCCGCCGGGGCCCTCAAGAACGTGATGGCCCTGGCGGCCGGCATCTGCGACGGTCTTGGCCTGGGTGCCAATGCCCGCGCCTCGCTGCTCTGCCGGGGGCTGGCGGAACTCGGCCTGGTGGTGCGCGGCATGGGGGGTGATCCCGCCACCACCTATGGCCTGGCGGGCCTGGGGGATCTGCTGGCCACGGCCACCAGCTCCCTGAGCCGCAACTATCGCTGCGGCGTTCTGCTGGCGGAGGGGCTGGACGAAACCGCCGCCATCGCCCGGATCGGGGCCACGGTGGAGGGCCGTGCCACCGCCAGGGCCGTGCTGCGGTTGGCCCAACAGAACGGTTGGCATCTGCCCATCTGCGATCAGGTGGTGCAGGTGCTTGAGGGCCGCACGACACCCCGCCGGGCCGTGGCGGATCTGATGGAACGGCAGCTCACGTCAGAGTGATCTGCCCACCTTCATTCGCGCCTGCGTGATGCTCCCAGCCCTGCTGATCGAGGCCTTCGCCGAACGGCCCCTGGCCGGCAACGGTGCCGCCGTTGTGCGGCTGGAGCGACCCGCCAGCGACGCCTGGCTGCAGGGGGTGGCCACCAGCCTGCGCCAGTCGGAAACGGCCTTTCTGCTGCCAGCGCCTGGCGGAGGCTGGGCCCTGCGCTGGTTCACCCCCAGCTGTGAGGTGCCGCTCTGCGGCCACGCCACCCTGGCTGCGCTGCTGGCGCTGGGGGCCTGGGGCCTGTTGGAACCTGGCGCGTCCACTGCCCTGCTCAGCCGCAGTGGCCCCCTGGTCGTGCAGCTGGCCGAAGACGATCCGGGCCGTGGACGGATCGAGCTCCCGAGCGCACCGCTGCAGCCGGCAGAACTGCCGGATCCGCTGGCGGCGCTGCTGCATCGTCGACTCGGCTCAGGCGTGGAGCAGTACTGGCATTCTGCGCTGGGGTACTGCGTCGCTCTGTTGCCGCCGGCGGCCCAGCTGGGCCAGCTCGATGGTCTGGCAGCGGAGCTGCAGGGGGAGGCGCGGGCAGGGCTTGTGCTGATGCAGCAGTGCGCCCAGACCAGCCATGCGGAGGGCGCTGACGTTGCTTCTAGCGAGCTGGTCGGTGGCCGCCCCGCCGACTACCGCCTGCGCTTCTTCGCCCCGGGGCTCGGCATCGATGAGGACCCGGTCACCGGATCCGCCCATGCCCTGGTGGCCCCCTACTGGATCGAGCGCCTCAACCGGCCGGTGGTGGGCTGGCAGTGTTCCAGCCGGCCAGGCGGCATGCTCTGTGAGGCGGCATCTTCAGGCATGATCCGCTTGACCGGTACGGGCCATCTGTTGTGGAACGGCAGCTTGCAGGCAGAACCCGATGGCAGCGGTGCCGAGAGCTGGGCAGCACTCTGGGCCGCTGCCTGAACCTGCCCTGGCTGCCTCCGTTCAGCCGGCGTCTGCTGCTGACCGGCCCCCTGGCGGCGGGAGCTCTCGCCGTCGGTTTTGCGGCCCAGGGCCTCATGGCCAGCAGCCGCGGCACGGCCGACGACGATCGCCTGCTCGCAGCCCTGGTGGCCAGCCCCACCACCACCACGACGGCCTCCCGCAGCGCGGCCGGCACCGCAGCT
>NZ_JAYGIC010000139.1:0-2682 GCF_034931105.1 Synechococcus sp. CCY9201
CGCGACGATCGCCTCGTGCCGGCCCGGGTGGCGGAGCAGTGCCGGGCGGTCCGGCCCGAGCTGCCGCTGGTGCTGCTCGAGCAGGCGGGCCACTGCCCCCACGACGAACAGCCCGAGGCTTTTCATCAGGCGGTGCTCCCCTGGCTGGCTGCCCTGAGGTGATGCCCTGAGGTGATGCCCGGGGGTGCAGCCCTCGCCAGTGCCGGGAGGTGGACACGTAACTTGAGGCCAGCCTGCGGCCCTCGGCGCGCCCCGTGATGAAACACACCCTGTCGGTGTTGGTGGAAGACGAGTCCGGTGCGCTCAGCCGGATCTCCGGCCTGTTCGCCCGCCGGGGCTTCAACATCGAGAGCCTGGCGGTGGGACCCGCCGAAAAAAGTGGCGTCTCGCGTCTCACCATGGTGGTGGAGGGCGACAGCCGCACGGTGGAACAGATGACCAAGCAGCTCAACAAGCTGGTCAACGTGCTGGCCGTGACTGACCTCTCCACCATCCCATCGGTGGAGCGGGAACTGATGCTGCTCAAGGTGGCGGCCCCACCGGAGCAGCGCGCCGCCATCCTCGATCTGGTGCAGGTGTTCCGAGCCAACGTGATCGACGTGGGCGAAACCGCCCTCACCCTGGAAGTGGTGGGAGACCCGGGCAAGCTCGTGGCGATCGAGCAGATCCTCGAGACCTACGGCATTCTCGAAATCGCCCGCACCGGCAAGGTGGCCCTGGAGCGGGCCTCCGGCGTGAACACCGCCTACCTGAAGGTGACGGCCTCAGCCAAACGGGTGCCGGCCTGAGCATTCAGGCCCTCTCTCAGGGTTTGTCCGTCACCAGGGTGCCGCCCTCCACGAGCGTGGCTTTCACCAGCCGGTCGCCCTGCTGGATCTTGTCCACCACCTCCATCCCTTTCGTCACCCGACCGAACACCGCGTAGCGGCCATCCAGTTCCGGCAGGGCCTCCAGGGCCACGTAGAACTGAGCGCTGGCCGAATTGGGGTCGCTGGAGCGGGCCATGGCCACGGCCCCACGCTGGTGCACCAGGGCCAGCTGGCGCGTCAGGCTGGGGTTGGTGATCGGCTCGCCGTAGCGGGGTTCGGATTCGCCCTTGACCGTCAGCTCCAGGGGGATCAGCCTTGCCTCGCCGCTGCTGGGCTCGATGAAACTACCGGTGCCGTACTGGCTGGCCGGCACTTTCGGATTGGCGCTGAGCGGATCGCCCCCTTGCACCACGAAGGGCACGGGCTCCCGCACCACCCGGTGGAAGACGGTGTTGTTGTAGGCGCCCCGCTTCACCAGGTCCACGAAGTTGCCGGCGGTGAGGGGAGCGGCAGCGCCATCGAGGCTGATCTCCACCTCTCCCTTGGCGGTCTGCAGCCTCACCAGGGCAGTCCCACTCAGGCAAGCCGCACCCGAAACGCCGCAGCCCAGGGTCTGGGCGCGGGGCTCAGCGCCACAGGCCGACAGGACCCAGGGCAGCAGCAACAGCAGACCGGCGCAGAGGGAGCGACCCAGAGCGCCCCTGAGGCGATCCCGCGTGATGCCCTGCGGGCCACGGGTCACGACGGGGTGCCCCGATTCGGCAGCGAACCGATCACGGGAGAGAAGAACGGACGGATCAGCGGACGGATCCGAGCAAGGGGGGGAGAAATCCGGCATCAGCGCAGCAGCACAGCACAGGGGGTGGAAGCCTGGATCACTGCCCTTCGAGGGCTACCCCGAGGAAGCGGGCCAGCTGGGCACCCGACAATTCCAGGTCGGCCAGGGGGATGGGTTCACCCACGCGGGTGAGCGGCAGATCGCGTCGGCCCTGCACCTTCAGGGCCAGGCGGCGGCGGGGGTTGAGACCATCGCGCACATCGATCTTCACCGCCTGGATCTCCCGCAGGGGGATCTCGACGCGGATCATCTGGCGGAAACCGCGGCGCTCGATCGTGGCGGTGCCGGCTCGGCGGTCGAAGCGGTTGACGCCAGCGCCCACGTCGATGCCGATCACCGACCAGAGGTAGGTGGCGAGCAACACGGCGGCGATGCCATACAGACCCATCACCAGACCCTGGGGCACCCACTCGAGCTCCGCCGGGTGGCCGATCGGCAGAAGGTCGATCCCCCAACGGCTGGAGGCGCTGGTGAGCAGGAAACCGACACCGCCGGTGGTCACCACGGCTGCCACAAGAAGATTCGACAAACGCCTTGAGCCCAGCACCGGTTGCTCCAGCAGATCGGTGGGGCTGGTGGCAGGGTTGGACATCGCGATGTGCGGGGCTTCGAAAGCCGCCATGCAGGAGTCAGGGTTCGGAGAGGCCATCTTGGCCCGCGGGCGGCAAGCCTGACGAACACGGTCTGCATCCGCCGCACCGACGGACGCATGGGCTCATCCCCAGATCGAGATCGACCTAAAGCAGAAATACCTAGGCCCCTCAGAACCCTGCTCCGCCAAGGCATGTCAGCCCATTGCAGCCTGTCTCGCGCTGGCTGGGAACATTGTTACCATCGCCCGGTATCCCACACAGCTTCCGCGGGTTTCCCGCACCGTTTCTTCCCATGACGATTGCTGTTGGACGCGCGCCGCAGCGGGGATGGTTCGACGTCCTCGATGACTGGCTCAAGCGCGACCGCTTCGTATTCGTGGGGTGGTCCGGTCTGCTGCTGTTCCCCACCGCCTACCTGGCGCTGGGCGGCTGGCTCACCGGC
>NZ_JAYGIC010000140.1:0-2239 GCF_034931105.1 Synechococcus sp. CCY9201
CGCTGCTTCGCCCTGGCCGGCGACGGCGGCGACCTGCCGGCCGTGGTGCCATCTGAGCGTGAGCACGGGGGAGGGGCTGTTCCGGCTGCGCTTCCACCAGCCGGGCCTGCTGCGGCCGCTGGATGCCGCGGAACTCTCGGACGGCACGCTGCGCTACATCCTGCTGACGGTGGCGCTGTTCAGCCCGCGCCTGCCGCCGCTGCTGGTGCTCAACGAAGACCGACATCGTGCTGGCGCCGATGCGCAGGCCGCGCAGCAGAATGCGGGCGAACGTTTCCAGCCGGGGTGCGGAGGGCCTGATCATCGGCGGCTCTTCAGGCAGACGGCGCCGGAGCTGAACGTGGGCGGCATTGTGAGCCATCACCCCACCCAGCCTGCACCGCCAGGTGCTGCAGGCTGTCATGAGATCGGTCTGGCCGCGGCGGTCTAGCTGGGTTCGTGCCGGAGCACACCTTCGCGGTGGATCCAGGGGGCGTCGTTGCGGAGGGGGACTCGCCAGAGCGAGACCAAGGCCATGAATGTGAAAGCTGATCGTCTCAGGCCAGCACGGCCTCGAGCTGAGTGATCAGCAGGGGCAGCTCCACCTGCACGACATCCCAGACCACATCAAGGTCGACACCCAGGTAGCCATGGATCAGCTGATTGCGCATGGCCACGATCTCACGCCAGGCGATCTCTGGATGGTCAAGTCTTACCTCAGGCGGGATGCGGGCTGCTGCTTCGCCGATGAGTTCGATGTTGCGGAGAACCGCGTCCTGTACCAGTTGGTTGTCGAAGAACTGGTCGCGGTTCAGACCAGCGCAGTAGTCCACAGCTCGACGTGCAAATTGATCCATGTCCCGGGCGTAGAGCCGCCAGTCACGACCAGACGGGCGATCAGATGCTGATGGCATCAGCCTCCACGCTCTGCCGCAACTCCTGCCTGAGCGCCTGTTCCGTCACCAGGTCCACGGACCTGCCGAGAAGATCCTCCAGAAACACCTGGAGGCCATAGAACCGCCTGGCGGTGGAGGGGGCTTCGAACGCCACCAGCAGATCCACATCGCTCTCTGGAGTGGCCGCTCCCCGTGCCCATGAGCCGAAGATCCGGAGGCTGCGCACACCGAAGCGCTCGCTCCAATCGGGCGCGTGCTCTCTGAGCAGGCGGATCAGGTCGTCGGCGGTCTCAGCCATTGCGCAGGAGCTTGTGGGAGGCGCTCGGCAAGCGATCGAACGCTAAACCGCCAACGCCATCACCGGTAGCCAAGCCGCCGGTATCGGCCGCTCCAGCCTCCATCGAATCGCCATCGGCCGCTCCGCCTCGTGGCTTTCGTAGCGGACAAACCCCAGACACCGAAACGGCTCGGTGACACCCTCGGCGCGGCCCCCTTCGCGCCGGTGCTCGCGCACGAACCGCAGCACCCGTGAACCCCGCGTCTCGTGGTGGATGTACCGCTGGCCGCTGGGGGAGGCGGCTGTGGTGATGCTCTGGCTCTCCCAGAGGAACAGGGAGGGGCCCAGGGCCAGGTCGCGGGTGCGGGTGGTGGGGGAGAAGAGGGCGTCGTCAGGCAGATGAGCGAACTTCTACCCATGGCTCTCCTTCATGAAGGCTGGTGATGGCCTGATCAAGCGTTCGCAGCAGGACTGCTTGAAGAGCCTTGTTGGAAGTGTTTCCCACACGAAGCCAGATCACCTGTGGTGGGGGGCCTTGCTTGAAGAGAAGAGCGAGGAAGTCGCGATCTTTCGTCATCACAACGGCACCTGCGGTCTTCGCGTGGGCGAAGATGTCACGGTCTTCGGCATCTCTGAGGCCGAGATTCCTGACAGGCACGGCTTGGATGTGAGGCCATTGCGCCATGATCCAGGTCGCCAGGGCTGGCGAGAGCTGGGCATCAAGCCAGAGAATCACGCCACCAGAACCGGGTGATCCAATTCGCGAGCGGCATAGGTGAGAGCAGCCTGTAGATCTTCGGGCTCAAGATCCGGTAGCTCGGCAAGGATCTGGTCGGGGCTGAGACCGGCCGCGTAGAGATCAAGCACATCGCTCACGCGGATCCGCATCCCCCGGATGCATGGCTTGCCGCCGCATTGTGCAGGGTTGTAGGTGATGCGCGAATCATTCATGGCATCAATCTAGTGTGCCGTCCCGGAGATTTGTGAGCAAAGTCGCTGGAGCTTTTCAAGTATTGAGTCCGCCGTCGCGGTCCAGTTGAACGGCGCCTTGGTCTTGTTGTAGGCCGCCACGAACTGCTCGATCTTG
>NZ_JAYGIC010000141.1:0-1720 GCF_034931105.1 Synechococcus sp. CCY9201
ACCCGTGCGGCGGCGGGCATGGCGCGGGCCCTGGCGGAGCATCCCGGTGCCGTGGTGCTGATCGGCAGTGCCCCCACCGCGCTGGAGTGCCTGATCGATCTGGCCTGCCCATCTCCTGCTCACGATCCGATGGCACCTGGGCAGGTGGCGCCTGCCCCGATGGCGCCTGGCTGCGTGGCACCGGCCCTGGTGATCGGCATGCCGGTGGGCTTCGTGGGGGTGCTTGAGAGCAAGCGCCGCCTGGCCCGCAGCGGCCTGGCCCAGATCCGCCTGGAGGGCAGCCGCGGTGGTGCCGGTCTGGTCGGCGCGGCTGCCAATGCCCTGCTGCGTCACGCCTGGCTGGCCGCGAACGCCTGAGAGCCGAAGGGAGGGGGTCAGCCTGGTCGCTCAGGCCTCTGGCTCCAGCCCCACCGCCACGTGGCTGTTGGCCTCGATCCGATCGAGCACCTGGCGGGCCCGCTGCACCACCACCGGCGGCACCCCGGCCAGGCGGGCCGCCTCGATGCCGTAGCTGCGGCTGGCGCCGCCCGTCACCACCTGATGCAGGAACACCAGGTCGTCGCCGGTTTCCTGCACCAGCACCTGGGCATTGGCCACGTTGGGCAGCAGATCGGCCAGCTCATTGAGCTCGTGGTAATGGGTGGCGAAGATCGTGCGGGCACCGATCCGTTCGGCCAGGTGCTCGGCCACGGCCCAGGCGATCGAAAGTCCATCGAAGGTGGCGGTGCCCCGGCCGATCTCATCGAGCAGCACCAGGGAATGGCTGGTGGCGTGGTGGAGGATGTTGGCGGTTTCGGCCATCTCCACCATGAAGGTGGACTGGCCGCTGGCCAGGTCGTCGACGGCGCCGACGCGGGTGAAGATCCGATCGGCAATGCCGAGGCGGGCACTGCGGGCCGGAATCCAGCTGCCGATCTGGGCCATCAGCTGCAGCAACCCGCTCTGGCGCAGATAGCAGCTCTTGCCGCTGGCATTCGGACCGGTGAGCACCAGCAGATCCGGAACGGTGGCGGCGTGCGGCGCAGACCCCAGCCTCAGGCTGTTGGCCGTGAAGGGCTCCTCCACCAGCAGCTGCTCCACCACCGGATGGCGACCCGCGTCGATCCAGAGCTCGCGCCCTTCGACGATCTCAGGGCGGCAGTAGCCACCGGTGGCCGCCACCTCCGCCAGAGAGGCGATCACATCGAGCTCGGCCACCCGCCGCGCCGCCTCCCGGATCACGGCGGCCCGCTCCCCCACCTGCTCGCGCAGGGCGCAGAACAGCTCGTACTCCCGCTGGGCGGCCCGGGTCCGCAGCTGCAGGATGCGGCCTTCGCGGCCCTTGAGCTCGGGGGTCACGAAGCGTTCTTCGTTGGCCAGGGTCTGGCGGCGGATCCAGTGCGTTGGCACCGAGGCGGCCTTGGCGCGGCTGACCGAGAGGAAGTAGCCGAAGGTGCGGTGATACTGCAGGCGCAGGTTGGGGTTGCCGCTGGCGCGGCGCTCCAGGGCCTCCTGCTGTTCCAGCCAGGTGTCCTGGTCGTCGAGCTGGTTGCGCAGGCCATCGAGGCGGGCATCGACGCTGTCGTGGATCAGGCCGCCGTCGCTGAGGCTCAGCGGTGGATCGTCCACCAGGGTGTGGCGCAGCACCGCAGCCAGCTCCACCAGCTCCGGCCAGGTGCGCTGCAGCGCCGTCAGGGGGGGGCTGCTGGCCTGGGCGAGCAGACCGGCCAGCAGGGGCAGC
>NZ_JAYGIC010000142.1:0-1596 GCF_034931105.1 Synechococcus sp. CCY9201
GCAACAGGCGCTCCGAGCGAATCCCGTAGAACGCCTGCAGCAGCGAGGCCAGCAGCAGTTGCTCCGGCGGCACCGAGGGCCGGCCTTCTGTCGCGTACAGCGCGCAGAAGGTGGGATTGAGTCGATCAAGGACCTGATCCGCCAGTTTCCGGATCCGCCGCAGCAGATGACGGGCTGGGGGATCCACTCCTCGATCGACACGTAGGCGAGCAGGGCTCCGCTGCGCTCCTGCTGACCACGCATCTCGATAGGGGCAGTTGCTATATTTCAGCAGGGAAGGGCGGGCTTGTCAATAAACTCTGAGAAAATAAATAATTACATTACAGGGTTTGGCGATGCAATGAGATGAACAAGGCCTTCTCGATAAGCTATGTGTAGGGCTAACCATCTCAAGCCATCCCTAGGGAACCCTCAGTACTTGGAAAATGACGATCGCCCGACACTCCGCAATGAATCGCGGCTGCGCCAGGCTACTGATTACAGGCGGCGTAGGATTTTTGGGGACCAATCTCATCATGGAGATCAGCAAGAGCTACAGAGCTGGAGATATTGTTTGTCTTGATAGCCTAGAGTCGGCCACTGCTAATTTACCTTGTCTGCTGGGCAAGGCTGAATTGATTATCTCGCCAATCTGTGAGATTGGCAGTTATAGCCATTTTATTGGACCAGAGACTATTGTGATCCACTTGGCCGCCTCGGGCGGAGTGGTTGACTCTGTCAAGGATCCTATCTCAAACTTTAAGAGCAATGTTCAGTCGACTCTAAATATTCTAGAAGTTATGAAAAGCAAAGGTGCAACCAAGGTGATATTTGCCTCTACAGGTGGAGCCTTGATGGGAGACTCATCACCTCCCGTTTCAGAGGCGTCTCTACCAAGGCCCATTTCACCATATGGAGCAAGCAAGCTCAGCTGCGAAGCATATCTAAATGCATACTGCGCATCATATGGCTTTAAGGCAATAATGCTAAGATTCGGGAATGTTTATGGAATGCATTCCGCTCACAAAAAAGGGGTAATCAACACATGGCTGCGAGAAGTTACTCGCAATAAAGAGATTACGATTTATGGAGACGGGAGCGAAACAAGAGACTTTATCAATGCCAGGGATATAGTTCAAGGTATCACCCAGTCGCTGTGTCTAATCGAAGAACTCCAATGTGGAGTCTCCGAGGTCTTTCATTTGGCCAACGGCGAAGGGGTAGAGCTTGGCCGTCTCGCAGACCTGCTGTTCAGTTCCATGTCCAAGAAGCCATCAATCCAATACGCAGGCAACAGAATAGGAGAGGTCAGGCATAATTTTGCTGATTATTCCAAGGCTCAGAAGATTCTTGGCTTTAAACCCGTAGTTGCCCTAGGAGATGGCATTCGTGAATTGGTTCGGTGGAGCATGATTCATGATCCTTTTTGCAACTGATCGACGCATCATTAATTGGTCTTGGTGACTTACAATCCAGCGACATTAATCTCCGCCCTAGGAGCCTGTCGCGCATAGATCACCGCCCGCATGCTCCACAGACGCCCCTGAATCTGCCCAGATCTCAGTGGCTGCAATGGATCTGGTCGATAATATGGGGCATGAGCAAGCCCAAGACCTT